>ONPH01000078.1:3148-9877 GCA_900319655.1 uncultured Eubacteriales bacterium | reverse complement strand
AGAGGGCGATAAGGTCCTTCTTGGCCAGAAGATCGGTGTTCGTCACGCCGCTTGGTTCGACCAGAACATCCACGCGACCGTTTCCGGCGTTGTGGTGGGCATCGAGAAGCACGGCTACCGGAATGGCAAAATCGTCGAAGCCATTAAAATCAAAAACGATTTCAAAGATGAGCTTGATCCATCCATCGTCGAAAAGAGCGATGAAGAGATCGCTAAGCTCAGCAGAGAAGAAATCACCGAGCTCGTTAAGGATTGCTCGATGGTCGGTCTCGGAGGTTCTTCCTTCCCGACCTTCGTCAAGTTCCAGACGAAAGACCCAATCAATACCATTCTCATCAATGGCATTGAGTGCGAACCGTATTTAAATGCTGACCAGCGTCTTATGGCCGAAAAAACCGAGATGCTCATCAAGGGCCTCCATTTATTGCAGCAGGCCTTTGGCACCAAAGATATCCGCGTCTGCGTTAAGGCTAAACACGCCGAGCTCTGCGCTCAGCTTAAGGGCAAAAGCGGAGAGATTATGCTGAACTCCCGCGACCTCGCCCGTCTCCCCGGGGACTTTGAACAGCAGGTAAAATCGCGCGGACTCGACGCCGCGGTATCGCAGACTCCGGCAAAAATCGGCTCGGGCTTTATCTTAAAGTCGGGCGATATTGAGGAGAATATGGAATTTGCCGCAATCATCAGCGCAAGACGCGACGAGCTTGAAGACCTCATTAACCGCGAGCTGTTTGCTCAGTAAGGAGGTCAATATGGCATTATCATACGAATACTCAATAGGTTCGGTGCGCGCCAGGGAAAAGTCACTGCTTAACCGCGCTGACGTTGACCAACTTTTGGCGAGCAAGGATATCGCTCAGCTTTGCGCGGTGCTGTCCGACAAGGGCTACGGCGACGGCAAGACCGTTGACGAGCTGATTGACAGCCACACAAAGAACGTTTGGGCTTATCTTAAAAGCACTGCGCCGGACTTTGAAATATTCAACATCTTTATTATTCAAAACGACGTTCACAACTTTAAGGTCGCGCTTAAGGGAACGCTTGCCGAGAGAAACTGGGAGAGCCTTATTCTCACACCCGGCTCGGTAGAACCGAAAACCCTTAAGGAAGCGGTTGAAAAGCGCAGGTATTCCCTGCTGCCGGAGTGGATGTCAAAGCCTGCCGAGCAGGCGTATGAAACCCTTGCCCACACGGGCGACGCGAGACTTTCGGACGCTATCATCGACAAAGCGGTGATGAAGCAGACGATTAATCTCGCAAAGGAGCTTCGCTCGGAATTTATTAAAAACTACTTTAACAACCTTGTTTTTTACAATGATATCAAAATCGCTATCCGCGCAAGCCGCACAAAAACCGGCAAGGATTACCTTGTCAAGGCGCTGTGCGAGGTTGACGGACTCAGCAGGCGCAGCTTGATTGACGACACCCTTAAGGGCTATGACAAGCTGATTGAGAGCCTCTCGAAAAAGAGCGACTACGACTGCGATAAAGCGACTGAGCAATTCAAAACATCACCCTCCGCCTTTGAAAAGTTTGTTGACGACAGGCTGATTATTATGGCGAGAGAAAGCTGCAAGCGCGCAAGCGAGGGCATGGAGCCGCTTATCGGCTACTACCTCGGCACGGAAGCGGAAAAGAAGGTTATTCACATAATCGCAAGCGGAATCCGCACAGGCAGCGACAGGGAAATTATTTCGGAAAGGCTGCGTGAAATCTATGGCTAAACACATCGCCGTTGTAGGCGACAGCGAGAGCATTAAGGGCTTCGCGGCAGTCGGACTCGATATTTACCCCTGCGACGATACGCCCGACATTTCCAAGCTTATCAAAAACCTTGCCGACAGCGACCGCTACGCTGTAATCTACCTCACCGAGGAGGTTTACAATTCGGCTGAAAAGGAACGCGCCCGCTGCGCTGAAAGGCTTACCCCTGCCCTTATTCCGATTCCCGGCGTAAAGGGCAATATGCAGACCGGCAGACAAAGGCTTTCGTCCTTTGTCGAAAAGGCGGTCGGCTCGGACATCATCTTCAACAACTAATCTGTTGTTAACAAACAATGAGGTGCTTAATTTGAAAACAGGAATTATTACAAAAGTCGCGGGACCTCTGGTTATTGCCGAGGGTATGCGCGACGCCAATATGTTCGACGTTGTGCGCGTAAGCGAACAGCGCCTGATTGGCGAAATTATAGAAATGCACGGAGACAGAGCCTCAATTCAGGTATATGAGGAGACCTCCGGACTCGGCCCCGGCGAAACCGTTGAGTCCACAGGCGCTCCCCTTTCCGTTGAGCTCGGTCCCGGACTTATCGGCGCTATTTACGACGGTATTCAGCGCCCTCTTGACGAGATTATGAAGGTTGCCGGAACAAACCTTAAGCGCGGCGTTGACGTTCCCTCGCTTAACCACAGCAAGAAGTGGTCGTTCAAGCCCGTCGCTAAGACCGGCGACAAGGTTACGGCAGGCGATGTGCTCGGTACTGTTCAGGAGACCGCCGCTGTACTTCACAAAATTCTCGTTCCCAACAAAATCAGCGGTACTGTTGCCGAGATTAAGGAAGGCGAGTTTACAGGCGACGACGTTATCGCCGTAATCGAGACCGAAAACGGCAGGCAGGACGTTACAATGTTTACAAAGTGGCCTGTCCGCGTTGGCAGACCGTACAAGCAGAAGCTGTCTCCCGACATTCTGCTGACCACAGGTCAAAGACCTATCGACACCCTCTTCCCCCTCGCAAAGGGCGGCGTAGCGGCTGTTCCCGGCCCGTTCGGTTCGGGTAAAACCGTTGTTCAGCACCAGCTTGCGAAGTGGGCAGCCGCCGACATCATCGTTTACATCGGCTGCGGCGAGCGCGGTAACGAGATGACCGACGTTCTTAACGAATTCCCCGAGCTGAAGGATCCGCGCACAGGCAACTCGCTGATGGAGAGGACCGTGCTTATCGCGAACACCTCGGATATGCCTGTTGCGGCTCGTGAGGCTTCAATTTACACAGGTATCACAATCGCAGAGTACTTCCGCGATATGGGCTACACCGTTGCTCTTATGGCTGACTCCACATCACGTTGGGCTGAGGCTCTGCGTGAAATGTCAGGCCGTCTTGAGGAAATGCCCGGTGAGGAAGGCTATCCTGCATACTTGGGCAGCCGTCTTGCCCAGTTCTACGAGAGAGCAGGTAGAGTTCTCGTAAACGGAACCGACGACGTTGAAGGCGCTTTGTCTGTAATCGGCGCCGTATCACCTCCGGGCGGTGATATCTCCGAGCCCGTATCTCAGGCTACGCTGAGAATTGTTAAGGTATTCTGGGGACTTGACGCAAACCTTGCGTACAAGCGCCACTTCCCTGCCATCAACTGGCTCACCTCCTACTCGCTGTACACCGACCAGCTTTCAAAGTGGTTCTCGGAAAACGCCGCTCCCGACTTTATGGAGCTTAGGGGCAGACTTATGGCTCTGCTCCAGGACGAAAGCGAGCTGCAGGAGATTGTAAACCTCGTAGGTATGGACGCGCTGAGCGCTCCCGACAGATTAAAGCTTGAATCCGCGCGCTCAATCCGCGAGGACTACCTGCACCAGAACGCCTTTGACCCGACAGATACTTACACCTCGCTGCCCAAGCAGGTGCTTATGATGCGCGCGATTTTGAGCTACTACGACAAGGCTCTTGAAGCTCTTAAGTCAGGCGCGAATATTGAAATGCTCGTAAACATCCCCGTGCGCGAGAGAATCGGCAGATTCAAGTACGAGCCCGAGGATAAAATAGAGGCTGAGTTTGAGAGTATCACGGCTCAGCTTGACAGCGAAATTAAAGATGTACTGAAAAGGAGTGACGACTGATGCCAAAGGAATACCGCACTATAAGAGAGGTCGCCGGTCCTCTGATGATGATCAGCGACGTCGATGACGTTAAGTACGACGAGCTCGGAGAAATCGAGCTTCCGAACGGCGAAACACGCCGCTGCAAGGTGCTTGAGGTTGACGGCAGCAACGCTCTTGTTCAGCTTTTTGAATCCGCCGCAGGCATTAACCTGGCGGACAGCAAGGTTAGATTTTTGGGACGTTCAATGGAGCTTCCCGTTTCTCCCGATATGCTCTCGCGAGTTTTCGACGGTCTGGGCAACCCGATTGACGGCGGTCCGGCGCTGATTCCCGAAAAGCGCCTTGACGTTAACGGAACACCGATGAACCCTGCCGCGCGTAACTATCCGCAGGAGTTTATCCAGACAGGTATCTCGGCTATCGACGGACTTAACACCCTCGTAAGAGGTCAGAAGCTTCCTATCTTCTCCGCCTCAGGTCTGCCCCACGCCCAGCTTGCCGCTCAGATTGCGCGTCAGGCAACGGTTCGCGGCAAGGACGAGCAGTTCGCCGTTGTATTTGCCGCTATGGGTATCACCTTTGAGGAGTCCGACTACTTTATTCAATCGTTTAAGGAAACAGGCGCGATTGACAGAACCGTAATGTTTGTCAACCTCGCTAACGACCCTGCGATTGAGCGTATCGCAACTCCTAAAATGGCGCTTACAGCCGCCGAGTACCTCGCTTTCGACCTCGGAATGCACGTGCTCGTTATTATGACGGATATCACAAACTACGCCGACGCATTGCGTGAGGTTTCCGCCGCGCGTAAGGAAGTTCCCGGCAGACGCGGATATCCCGGATATATGTACACCGACCTCGCTACTCTGTACGAGAGAGCAGGCCGACTCAGGGGCAAGGACGGCTCAATCACACTGATTCCGATTCTCACCATGCCCGAGGACGACAAAACCCACCCAATCCCCGACCTTACAGGCTACATCACCGAGGGACAGATTATTCTTTCGCGTGAGCTGTACCGCAAGGGCGTAACGCCGCCGATTGACGTACTGCCTTCGCTGTCGCGTCTTAAGGACAAGGGTATCGGCCCCGACAGAACCAGAAAAGACCACGCGGCTACTATGAACCAGCTCTTTGCGGCATACGCAAGAGGTAAGGACGCGCGTGAGCTCATGGTAATTTTGGGTGAAGCGGCTCTTACCGATATGGATAAGAAGTACGCCGAATTTGCCGAGGCGTTTGAGAAGGAATATGTTTCTCAGGGTTACGACACCAACCGTTCAATCGAGGAAACCCTCGACATCGGCTGGAAGCTGCTCGAGATTCTGCCGCGAAGCGAGCTGAAACGTATTAAGGACGATATGCTCGACGAGTTCTACGGACGCTCATAAGAGGTAGATTATGGCAGTAATGAATGTAAACCCGACCCGTATGCAGCTGAGCAAGCTCAAAAAGCAGCTCACAACGGCGATACGCGGTCATAAAATGTTAAAGGACAAGCGCGACGAGCTTATGAGGCAGTTCCTTGACCTTGTGCGCGAGACCAAGGACTTGCGCGAAAAGGTTGAGCGCGAGCTTGAAAGCTGTAATCATCACTTTGTCAACGCTTCCGCGGTTATGAGCAAGCAGAGCCTTGACGGCTCGCTCCTCTCGCCCAAGCAGCAGATAAATGTTGATGTTTCGAGCAAAAACGTAATGAGCGTTGAGATTCCGCAGTTTGAGACCTCCACGAGAACCTCCGACAGCGCGGACATCTTCCCCTACGGCTTCGCCTTTACGTCGTTCGAGCTTGACGACGCGGTTATGAGCCTTGACAGCCTGCTCCCCGACCTGATTAAGCTTGCGCAGTACGAGAAAAGCTGCGAGCTTATGAGCGCCGAAATCGAAAAGACAAGGCGCAGGGTTAACTCGCTGGAGCACGTTATGATTCCGAGGTATCAGGAGACGATTAAGTACATCTCTATGAAGCTCGAGGAAAACGACCGTTCAAGCCGCACAAGGCTGATGAAGGTTAAGGATATGCTGCTCGACAAAGCGCACGGATATTCCAATTAAAAAATTATTAACAGTAAAAGCCTGTTCACAAGCATGTAGAAAAAGTCCAAACGCGATTAATTCACGTCAATATTTGACATAATCGTAGGGGCGCACCCGCGTGTGCGCCCGGGACAGGAAGTCCTACGTTTCCATGGCGAATATGGTTAGATAGGAAAAAGCAGCTCGGGCGGACACATGGGTCCGCCCCTACAGCATAACCTAATACTTTGCCATTTTTCTTTATAAAAAATCGTTTTTCGACAAACTGAAAAGCCTGTTCGCAAGCATTGCGCTTGGAACAGGCTTTTTGTTATAGCTTAAATTACTCTTTGCTGAACACAAACTCGCCGTCCTTGTAATCGCAGACAACCGATGTGCCTTTTTCGATTTTGCCCTCGAGGATTTCCTCGCTGAGCTTATCCTCAATCTCGCTCTGAATAGCGCGGCGGAGAGGTCTTGCGCCGTAGGTGTCGTCAAAGCCCTTGTCGGAGATTGCTGACACGGCTTCGTCGGTGAAGCTGATTTTTATCTCGATGTTCTCAAGCCTCTTTGCGAGGGTGTCGAGCATTTTTGAAGCAATCTGCTTAATCTCGTCCTTATTAAGCTTGTTGAACACGATGATGTCGTCAACGCGGTTCAAAAACTCGGGACGGAACACGTTTTTCAGCTCACCGAGCACAAGGTCTTTTACGTCCTTTGCGTCTGTGCTTTCGTCGCCGTCCTTAAAGCCGAGCGACTTTTGCTTGTCGGTAATCAGCCGCGCGCCGACGTTCGAGGTCATAATGATGACGGTGTTCTTAAAGTCAACCGTCCTGCCCTGGGAATCGGTCAGTCTGCCGTCCTCGAGGATTTGCAGGAGCATATTGAACACG
>ONPH01000078.1:0-3106 GCA_900319655.1 uncultured Eubacteriales bacterium | reverse complement strand
GTCAAAGAGAACTACCGAGTATGGCTTTCTGCGTACCTTTTCGGTGAGCTGGCCGCCCTCGTCAAAGCCGACATATCCCGGAGGTGAGCCGATGAGCTTGGACACCGTGTGCTTCTCCATATACTCGGACATATCAAGGCGGAGCATTGCGTTTTCGTCACCGAACATCGCCTGAGCCAATGCCTTGCAAAGCTCGGTTTTACCTACACCCGTCGGTCCGAGGAAGATGAACGAGCCTACCGGACGTTTCGGGTCTTTAAGACCAACTCTGCCGCGGCGGATTGCCCTCGCGATTGAGCTTACAGCCTCGTCCTGACCGATTACACGCTCATGGAGAACCTGCTCCATATTGAGCAGACGTTCGCTCTCCTCCTTTGTAAGCTGGACAACGGGAATACCCGTCCAGTCGGAGACAATCTTCGCGATAACCTCGGCGTCAACGCTGCCGCAGTTTTCCTTTTGGCTCTGCTGCCAGTTTTTCTTAGCTTCCTCGAGCTTTTCTTTAAGGGCGTTTTGCTCGTCGCGGAGCTTTGCCGCACGCTCAAAGTCCTGCTCGTCAATCGCACTCGCCTTCTCCTTTTCGTAGTCCTCAATCTGAGCTTCAAGCTCCTTTACGTTGTCGGGAGAAGTGAGCGATTTAAGCCTGATTTTTGAAGCGCCTTCGTCGATAAGGTCAATCGCCTTGTCGGGAAGATACCTGTCCGCGATGTACCTTGAAGAAAGGTTTACGGCGGCTTCAATCGCCTCGTCAGTGATTTTTACCTTGTGGTGGGCTTCGTAGCGGTCGCGCAGACCTTTGAGAATTTCAATCGCCTGCTCAGTGGTAGGCTCGCCTACCTTAACAGGCTGGAAGCGCCTTTCGAGCGCGGCGTCCTTTTCAATGTACTTGCGGTACTCGTTGAGGGTTGTCGCGCCGATTACCTGAAAATCTCCCCTCGCCAATGACGGCTTAAGGATATTCGCCGCGTCAGCGCTGCCCTCTGCCGAGCCTGCGCCGATGATTGTGTGAAGCTCGTCGATGAAAAGTATAACATTCTTGCTGTTTTTAACCTCGTCGATCGCCGCCTTTATTCTCTCCTCAAAGTCGCCGCGGTACTTCGCGCCTGCCACCATTCCGGTGAGGTCGAGCGCTACTACGCGCTTGTCGCGGAGGATTTCGGGCACTGTGCCGTTTGAGATTTCAAGCGCCAAGCCCTCGGCTACGGCAGTCTTGCCTACGCCCGGCTCTCCGATAAGAACGGGGTTGTTTTTGGTGCGGCGCGAAAGGATTTGAATTACCCTTTCAATCTCCTTTTCCCTGCCGATTACGGGGTCAATCTCGCCGTTTTTTGCGGCTTTTGTAAGGTCTCTGCCGAATTTATCGAGCGCTGAGCCCTCCTTGCCGTCCTGAGAATTCGCAAAGCCCTCATTCATTCCGTCGGAATATCCGTCGCCGCCCTGCGACATACTGCCCTGAACAGCCTCGGCAAGCATTGTCGGGCTTACGCCGAGCTCGCGTAGGAAGCTCACGGCGTAGCTGTCACCGTCAGAGATTAACGCGAGAAGCAGGTGCTCTGTTCCCACATAGCTCTGTCCCATCTTGGCGGAGATGTACGCCGCTGTCTGTAAAACTCTTTTTGTTCTGGGGGTGAACGCATCGGCGGAAAGCCTTGTCTGCGCTCCCGTACCGCTTGTCGCGGCAATCTTGCTCTGGATAGTCTGAGCGCTGATTCCGCACTGTTCAAGAGCCGCCGCGGCTACGCCGCTGCCCTCTGCGGCAAGTCCGTACAGCACGTGCTCCGTGCCGACGTACCTGTGACCCATATTCTGAGCCGCCTCAACCGCTAAGTTGAGCGCTCTGTTTGCTTTTTGTGTAAAGCCCTTGAATTCAAACATAAAATCAACTCTCCTTTACTGTGTTAATTTCAAAACTCCATAAAACCATTTTATCTAAATTTTAGATTTAATCAGCTTTGCCCTTTCAATATCCCTTTCGTGGGCTGAAAGCTGTTTGCCTGCCGTCACCGACAGGGTTGCAGGCTCGATTTCAGTCATCAAGCTGTCGATAACGTCCGTGCTGACGTCGGTAATCTGACCTGACATAACTCCCATTCTCACGTTCGAGAGCAGCTTAAGCGCCTCGTCGTGGGAGATTACAAGCGTGGTTCTGAGGATTCCGAGGCTCCTTGCGACGGTGTCCTGAACGTCTATGCTCGCGCAAAGGCGCTCTCTCGCCTGCTCCTCCTGAGAAGCGAGCTGTAACGCGATATTCTTAAGGTTTTCAATCGCCGCCTTTTCGGAAATTCCCAAAGTTACCTGATTAGAAAGCTGATACAATGCGCCCTTCGGCTCAGTTCCCTCGCCGTGAGCTCCGCGGATTGTCAGTCCTAATTTTGACAGACTGCCTGCGATCCTGCTGATTGCCCTGCTTCTTTCGAGCGCAGGAAGGTGGAGCATTACCGAGGCTCTCATTCCCGTGCCGAGGTTTGTCGGGCACTGGGTTAGATAGCCGAGCTTTTCGTCAAAGGCGAACTCCAAGTTTTCGTCGAGCAGGGTGTCGAGCTTGTCGGCGGTGTCAAAGGCTTCCTCAAGCGCCAAGCCCTTTTTGATGACCTGCAGGCGGATGTGATCCTCCTCGTTAATCATAATGCTCAGGCTGTTGTCCTTGCTAAGCAGCAGCGCGCGTCCGTTTGTATCGCTGATGAATTCGGGGCTTACAAGCCTTTTTTCAACGAGCGATACGCTCTGCGTAGGTGACAACTCACCGAGCTTGATATAATCAAAATCGTTTTGCAGAGCGCTGTTTGACTGCATAATCGCGGTGCGAACGAGCTCGCTCACCTTGTTTCTGCCCTGAATACTCAGCTTGCAGGGGAACGGATAATCCTTAAGATTTCGCGCGAGCCTTACTCTGGTTGAAATTATAATTCCGCTCATAATTACGCCTCCATTCCCTTAATTTGGTCGCGAAGCTCCGCGGCACGTTCGAAGTTTTGCTCCGAAACCGCCTTGTCGAGCTCCGATTTTAGCTGACTTATTTTATCCTCTTTTGTAGGCTCGGGCTTTTGAGCCTGCGCCTTTGCGGATTTGCTGTTTTTTCCGCAGTGGGTTGTGTTTCCGTGGATTC
>ONPH01000080.1 GCA_900319655.1 uncultured Eubacteriales bacterium | reverse complement strand
TTCTTCCGCCAAAAACAAAAACGTCCCTGACAGAATCAACATTTCTGTCAAGGACGAATAGTTCTATTCGCGGTGCCACCTTGATTCACGGTCTGACCCGTGCGCTTAGCGGGATACCAACATATCCCCGGCAATTAACGTCTGCCTGCAACGTCGCAGAATACTCCGGATGCTCCGTTTGACTGCGCCCTCCGCGGTCCATTTGACAACTTGTTTCTCACCTGATTCTCAGCATCGCAGGTTCTCTGTAGAGGCATAATTGCCGTTATCTCCGCTTCAACGGTTTAGTAAGTTAGATTATTAAATTGATTGAATTATAGCATTAAAAAAATTATTTGTCAATGCTTTTTTAATTAAAAAATTACGCAAATTAGCATTAAGTTCCGTTTTAAAAACAAATCCAGTTATATATCAATAGAGAAAATTAAAACACCGATTGTTTTATTATATACATCTGCTACAATTCATTGTGAAAGGAGAATAATGTGATAATCAGAGGCTATGAGGAAAAGGATATAAAAGAAATGACTACGATTTGGAATGAAGTTGTTGAGAGCAATATTCACGCCCGACACCTTTATGAGCGAATTGGTTTTACGCAGCTCGGCGTAATTCCGAATGGGTTTCGTATGAAAGACGGCCATTACGAAAATATTTGCCCGTATTATATTGAACTTTAAATAAGGCTTCGGACGATAAAATTCCGAAGCCATAAATATTCTTACATTATTTCTGAACGTTAAACGCATTCATACCGGGGTACTGCGCGGCACTGCCCAATTCTTCTTCAATTCTGAGAAGCCGGTTGTACTTTGCAACGCGCTCGGAACGGCTCGGCGCGCCGGTTTTGATTTGGCAGGTGTTCAGCGCAACCGCAAGGTCTGCGATTGTAGTGTCCTCTGTCTCGCCGGAACGGTGAGAGGAAATTGCGGTGTAGCCTGCCTTATGCGCCATCTTAATCGCCTCTAAGGTCTCGGAAACCGTGCCGATTTGGTTGAGCTTAATCAAAATAGAGTTAGCGCAGCCGCCTGCAATACCCTTTTCAAGGCGCTCGGTGTTGGTAACAAACAAATCGTCACCGACAAGCTGTACCTTTTTGCCGAGGCGGTCTGTCAGGCGCTTCCAGCCTTCCCAATCCTCCTCGTCAAGCGCGTCCTCAATCGAGATAATCGGGTACTTGTCAACAAGCGCTTCCCAGTGGTCAATAAGCTCATCGGTGGTGAAATCTCTGCCGGACTTCGGCTGATGGTAGAAGCCCTTGCCCTTTTCGCTCTTCCACTCGGATGAGGCCGCGTCCATGGCGATCATAAAGTCCTTTTTGGGCTCGTAGCCTGCGAACTTAACGGCCTCGAGGATAGTCTCAATTGTTTCCTCATCTGATGAAAGGTTGGGAGCAAAGCCGCCTTCATCACCTACGGATGTAGCGAGACCTCTATCCTTCAAAATTTTAGCCAGCGCATGGAAAACCTCGGTGCACCAGCGGAGCGCTTCGCTGAAGGTGGGAGCGCCTACGGGCATAATCATAAATTCCTGCGTATCGACGGTGTTTGTAGCGTGAGCGCCGCCGTTGAGAATATTCATCATCGGAACAGGCAGCTTTGTGCCCTGAACTCCGCCGAGGAACTTGTACAACGGAAGTCCGAGAGAGCCTGCCGCCGCTCTTGAAGCCGCGATAGATACCGCGAGAATGGCGTTAGCGCCGAGCTTGCTCTTGTCCTTTGTACCGTCGAGGTCGAGCATAATTTTATCTACGGCGTAAATATCGGCAGCGTCAGCGCCTGCAAGCGCAGGAGCGATAATATTATTTACATTCTCAACCGCCTTCATCACGCCCTTGCCGCCGTAACGAGCCTTGTCGCCGTCACGAAGCTCGAGAGCCTCAAACTCGCCTGTTGAAGCTCCGCTGGGAGCCGCTCCGCGCGCAACAGTTCCGTCGGAGAGCGTAACCTCAGCCTCTACGGTGGGATTGCCGCGGGAATCTATAATCTGTCTTGCGTAAACCTTTTCAATCGTTGAATAGCACATTTTTGTGACCTCCTGAATTATTATAATATTAGCTTGCCTTTTGAAGCATAAAATATCCGCAAACCGCCCTCCCCTAACGCAGGCATCGCTATTGATGCCTGTTTCGGGAAAGCTATGTATTACACAGTTAGCGGTTGCTAACTGACTATATTATACTTAGTTTTACGCTCCTTGTCAAGAAAAAAATTTTAAAATCCAATGCCTTGCATTTATTTTGATTATGCTCTTTCAAATTCGGGGCGCCATGCCGCAAAGCTGTTGAGTTGTTCGTCGGTGCGGTGGTAGTATCGCTTATCCTTGTCGAGCGTTGCGATTTCTGCCATTTCTTCATCTGTCAGCGTGAAATCGAAAATATCAAGATTATCCTTGATGTGCGCGACGTTCTTGCTGCCGGGGATAACGACAAAACCCATTTGTGTGTGCCAGCGGAGAATAATCTGAGCGGGTGACTTGCCGTACTTTTGACCGAGTTTTACGAAGATTGGTTCTTTCATCAGGCTCTTGTCGCCGTGTCCGAGCGGATACCAACTCATCAGCTTAATGCCGTATTTGTCGAGAGTTTTTCTGAGCTCCTTTTGGGTAAAGTAAGGGTGCGCCTCAACCTGAATAAACTGGGGTGCATTCTCCCATTTATGCTGTAGCTCGTCAATGTATTTGCCCTCAAAGTTCGAGATACCGATCGACTTCGCCTTGCCGTCTTTGTACGCCCTTTCAAGCTGACGGTAACCGGCGAGCCAGTTGCCGGCAGGCTGATGGATATAGAGCAAATCCACGTAATCAACGCCGAGGCGCTCGAGCGTTTCATCAACAGCGTTTTCGTTCTCATATTCGCTGGGCCACAGCTTTGTGGAGATAAATACTTTCTCTCTCCTTAATCCGCTCTCTTTAACGCCGCGGCCGACAGCGCGTTCATTGACATAGGCGTTAGCTGTATCGACAAGCGAGTAACCCATTTTAAGCGCTTCGCGCGTGCTGTTTTGAGCGTCCTTTGGCGCGAGCATAAAGGTTCCGATTCCGATGACAGGGCAAGTGATTCCGTTGTTAAGTTTAATTGTTTCCATAATTCATATCTCCTTTTTTGAATTTAAGCGTCTTTGGTTTCTTTTCTTGATTATATTATATCGCTTTATTCCGCAAAAACAACGGGCAGATTTCCCCAAAAAGTGAGATAAGCAACCCTTTGCAAAAAAGAGTTGCTTATTATTGTTAATTGATTTTTCCCTTTTCGTCCGGTATATCTTCATCGGCAAAAGTTATCAAATCTATCAGGCAAAACGGATCGCGCAGAAAGACATTTTCACTCCTATTGTTTAATCTTCAAACGCTTGTCGGTGGATTTTGCAAGGCGTGTGCCGACGCTTTGGAAAAGCTGCACCAGCAGCACCAAAATCACAACGGCAATCAGCATTACCAGATATTTATAGCGGTAATAGCCGTAGTTAATTGCGATTTTTCCCAAACCGCCTCCGCCGATTATACCGCTCATCGCCGTGTAGCCGAGTACAGTTGTGACGGCTATTGTGACGTTTGAAATCAGCGACGGCACGCTTTCGGGAATCATAACCTTGGCTATAATCTGAAACGGCGACGCGCCCATGCTCTGCGCAGCTTCAATGATGTTGGGATTTACCTCGCGCAGGCTGCTTTCAACCAATCTTGCTACAAACGGAAACGCAGCGATTACAAGCGGCACAACGGACGCGGTTGTACCGACAATAGTGCCGACTATTAGGCGCGTCAAAGGGAATACCAAAATCATCAATATCAAAAACGGCACCGAGCGAAGCACGTTAATCAGCACGTTCAAAAATCCCATAAGAGGTTTCGGCAAAGGCAAAATGCCGTCCTTTTCACCTACAACAAGCAAAACACCGAGCGGCAGACCGATAACGACCGCAAAAAGGGTGGCGAGAACGGTAACGTAAAAGGTCTCCCACAACGCGAGCGGCATATCGTTCACCACAATATCCCATGTTTCCTGCAACACCTCTTGTGAAAATAAATCTCCCATTACCTTACCTCCTCTACCGTAATACCGTTTAATGTACGCAAATAATCTGCCGCTCTCGCGGCGGTAACGCCGTCATTCGGAAAGCTGAGCAGCATACTGCCGAACGCCCTGTCACCGACGCTCTTTGTAGAGGCGTACAGTATGTTTGCGCAAACGCCGATTTCAACCGCCATCTTGGCAATCAGCGGAGTATCGGTGGACGCTGAGCCGTTGAATATCACACGCAGAACGTCGTGCGAATCCTTTCGGTTTGAAAGCGTTTCCTCGCCGTCGGGAAATACCAAATGCTTTGCCGCCTGCGACCTCGGGGCGCTGAAAATACGGCTGACCTCGCCTTGCTCCACCACCTCGCCGTTCTCTAAAATTGCCACATTGCGGCAAATTTCCTCTATGACGCTCATTTGGTGCGTTATAACAACAACCGTGATACCCAGCCTTTCGTTAATCTCCTTAATCAGCGAGAGGATAGATTGCGTTGTTTTCGGATCGAGCGCAGAGGTCGCTTCGTCGCACAACAGCACCTTGGGATTGGTCGCAAGCGCTCTTGCAATGGCGACGCGCTGCTGCTGACCGCCCGAAAGCTGTGCAGGATAGGAATTCGCCTTGTCGCGCAAGCCGACGATTTCAAGCAGCTCCAATGCGCGCTCGTTGGCTTCTTTGGCGTGTTTGCCCTCCAACTCCAGCGGAAAGCATACGTTTTTCAGGCAAGTGCGCTGCATAAGCAGATTAAAGCCCTGAAATATCATGGTTATGTCACGGCGGATGTTTCTGAGTTCCCTGTTGCCGAGTGTTCCCAAATCTACGCCGTCCACCAAAACACTGCCTGAGCTTGGGCGTTCAAGCAAATTGATACACCGAACAAGCGTGCTCTTCCCTGCTCCGCTCATACCTATAATTCCGAAAATATCGCCGTCCTGTATTGTAATGTTGATATTCTTCAGCGCGTCGAGCGTTCCGTCGGTTGTGAAGAAGGTTTTTGAGAGGTTTTTTAATTCTATCATAATAACCGCCTTTCTGTCAGCGTTGTCTGTAACGCTTCTTTGAAAACGCGCCGACCGTAGCAAAACAGTCGGCGCGAAAGAAAAGGGATGTAATACTAATACCTAATAAAAAGTAGCCAATCTTTGCGGTCTATTTTCCGCAATACTGCGTTGTCGTCCTTGCAAGGCGCCTCCGTTGTATGGGTGCGGTGCCCAAAATCAAAGATTTTGACCGCACCTCAAGCCTTGCCGCGTCCTTCGCCTTGTCTTGCGAAAAATATCCTCGCAAAATATAAGTCTACTTTCTATCAGGAATTAATATAAAACTTATTTGAGTGCGTCAACGGTTGTCTGCTTGCCGCCGTAAAGACCGAGGGGTTCCACGTGGATCGTCGCTATGGAAACAAGCTTTGTACCGTTTTCGGCGTTGAAGTCCTCGAGATAAGGGAGATGCTGGAAGTAGTTTGCGTCGAGCTCGCCGCTGTTTACAACGTTGTTCGGCTGAACGTAGTCGGTATATTCCTTGATGTCAAGCGTAATATCCTTCTCCTTGAGTATATCCTTTACAACTGCCAGAATTTCGGCGTGAGGTGTGGGAGAAGCCGCGATAGTGATTTTTTCTCCCTTTATCGCGTTATAGTCGATTGAGGAATTGTAGCCGTCTGTGGGGTTGGCAACAACGCTTACAACAGAGCCGTCGTATTTTTTATTGATGAAATCTACAACCTTCTGACTTTCGAGCGCT
>ONPH01000082.1 GCA_900319655.1 uncultured Eubacteriales bacterium | reverse complement strand
TAATTAAATTATACACCAACTGCGAGAGGTTTCATAGCCTCTCGTATTTTTTTTGCAAAAAAACTGGCCCAAAACTCTTTCAAGTTTTGAGCCAGCCCCTTGTTTTTGGTGCGCCAACAGGGACTCGAACCCCGGACCGACCGGTTATGAGCCGGTGGCTCTAACCAACTGAGCTATTGGCGCGTATTTCAGTTGCAAATGATATTATAGCAGAATTGCTTAAAACTGTCAATATCTTTGAAAAACAGGGCGGACAATTAATCCGCCCCGAATCATTATACCTATTATATAGCTTGATGATATCAGCCTATGCCCTCGGCGATGATTTCGGCAATCAGCTCGCGCTCGTCCATATGGTACTTAACGCCCTTGATCTCCTGATAATCCTCGTGGCCTTTGCCTGCGAGGACGATGATATCGCCGTCCTCGGCGTTCTGCATACAGTACCTTATCGCGTCCTTGCGGTTCGGCACTACAACATACTTGCCGTCGGTCTTGTGAAGTCCGGTTTTTATGTCCTCGATGATGTCCATAACGTCCTCAAAGCGAGAGTTGTCCTCGGTGATAACGCTGAGGTCGCTTAGCCTGCCCGAGGTTTCGCCCATCTCAAAGCGCCTTACCTTCGGGCGGTTTCCGCCTGCGCCGAACATCGTGATTAATCTGTGCGGATTGTACTGCCTGAGCGTGGTCAGCACGTTTTCCATCGACAGCGCGTTGTGGGCGTAGTCGATTAGCAGGGAGTAGTTGCCGGGAACCTTCACCGGCTCAACCCTGCCCTTGACGTGGGCAACGCGCAGACCTTCGATAATTGCTTTGTCGGGGATATCGAAGAACGACGCCGCGCTGATAGCCGCGAGAGCGTTGTAGGCGTTGAACTTGCCGGGTACGCCGACGTCGAGCGTGAGGTTTTTAAGTCCCTCGGTCTCAAAGTGAACGCCGATAAATCCGCCGTCGCTTAGCAGGCGGTCGTTTTTGGCGCGGAGCATAGCGCTTTCGGAAAAGCCGTAGGTGAGGATTTCGCCCTCAAAGTCCTTTGTAATCTCCTTATAGCTTTTGTCGTCGATATTCGCGGCGGCGTTTTTGCACTGGCGGAACAGCAGGCTCTTGCAGTAGAGGTACTCCGCCATATCCTTGTGCTCGACTCCGCCGATGTGGTCGTCGGAGAAGTTCGTAAATACCGCGACGTCAAAGCACATTCCGGCAAGGCGGCTGTGCTTTAGTCCGATTGACGACGCCTCGATTACCATTGCCTTACAGCCGGCGTTAATCATACCGCGCAGCGCCTTTTGAATTTCGTAGGATTCGGGAGTGGTGTTGTCGGTTTTGTAGGTGTTTCCGCCGTATACAATGCCGAGCGTGCCGATTGTTCCGGTCTTGATTCCGGCGTGCTCGAAGATTTCGGCAATCATCGCGGCGGTGGTTGTCTTGCCCTTTGTGCCGGTAATCGCGACGGTCATCAGCTCTTTTTCGGGAATTCCGAAGAATTCACGGCTTGCAAGCGCGAGCGCAAGGCGCGTGTCGTCCGTCCTGATAACGGCGACGTTTTCGGGAACTTCAAAGTCGAGCTCGTCGCTGATAATCAGCGCCGCCGCGCCCTTTTCAACCGCCGACTGCGCGTAATCGTGGCCGTCGGAGGTGTAACCCTTTAGGCAGAAAAACGCCGTGCCTTCCTTAACCTTTCGCGAATCGTAAATCAAATCCGAAATTTCGGGATTGATACTATTTTCAGCCGTATATGAAACGTCCTTAAGTATGTCCGTAAGCCTCATAATAACATCTCCTGTTTTCATATTATATATTGATTATATCAGCATTGAAAAAACAATACAACAGAAAAGTGAAAAATTCACCGGGTTTTGCAAAAAATTAGTTTATTAGTGAAATTTCACTAAAAAATTTTCAAAAGATTTATTTTGCCCCCTGATTTTGGGTTTTCAGAATTAAACGATAGGTGCAATTCCTCAATATTATTGTCGGCGGTTGAGCATTTTGCACAACAATTCACTGTGCAAAACATACAATTGGAAAACGAATATTTTGTAAGAAAAAACAAAAAATAAAATTTGGCAGGTAAAATTGCACAAAATTTCGGGCAGATTTTAACAAGTTAGATAAAAAGTACAAAACCGGTTGAAATTTGCTTGGCTTTTTGATATTATTTAATTAGTGGAACAGAGGGCAATTTGTGCAATTTGCTCCATCGGACAAAAAATTTTTTTGAAAGAGGGAATTTTCCAATGAAAAAAATTCTTGCAGTTCTGTTGGCAGGAATGATGGCTGTTACAGCTTTTGCAGGCTGTGGCGGCGGCCAGAAGACAGAATCATCCGGCTCGGGCTCTGAAAGCGGCGATTCTACAAAAGTAGAAGTTAAAGAAGGCGCTATCGTTGACGAGTCAGTTTTCGGTGACGAAAACAACATCACACTTAAGGTATGGGCTCCTGATAAGGCTGTAAAACTCGTACAGCAGCAGGTTGAGGAATTCAAAAAGGCCTATCCCAACAAGACATTCACAAAGATTGAAGTAGTAGCTCAGGGCGAAGGCGACGCAGGTACACAGCTTCTTAATGACGCTTCCGTTGCTGCCGACGTTTTCAGCTTCGCTTCAGACCAGCTTAACAAGCTCGTAGACGCAAAGGTTATTGCTGAGGTTGCTTTCACAGACTACGCTAAGGAGACTAACGTAGAGGAGACAATCACTGCAGGTACAATCAAAGATAAGCTCTATGCTTATCCCGAGACAAACGATAACGGTTACTATCTCGTATACGACAAGACCGTTGTATCAGACGAGCAGGCTAAGACACTCGAGGGTGTTCTTGAGGCTTGTAAGGCTAAGGGCAAGAAGTTCATCTTCAACTGCGGCGACGGCTTCTATGCTTGCACATTCGCTTTCACAGGCGGCGTAAAGATTGACGGCTTCGAAGAGGACGGCACAACTCAGAAGTTCACACAGTATGATGAGGCTACTGCTGTTGCTACTCTCCAGGCTTTCTCAAAGCTTATGCACGACTACAAGGGCACATTCACATCTCTTGACGTTGCTCAGATTTCTTCAGGTTTCTCAACCGGTACTCTGGGCGCAGGCGTTGACGGTTCTTGGAACACAAAGGCTGACCAGGACGCTCTTAAGGACAACTTCGGCGCAGCTAAGCTTCCTACAATCAAGGTTAACGGCACTGACACTCAGATGATCTCAATGTTCGGTTACAAGTATATCGGCGTTAACGCTGCTTCAAAGTTCCCCGCTGCTTCTCAGATTCTCGCTCTCTACCTCTCAGGCGAAAAGTGCCAGAAGGAAAGAGCAGAGCAGCTCGGTTGGGGTCCCTCAAACAAGAAGGTTCAGGAAGATCCCGTTGTTACAGGCAGCCCCGTTCTCCAGGCTATCATGCAGCAGTCCAAGAACGCTTGCGTACAGGTTAACATCGCTCCCACACTCTGGAGCCCGATGGGCAACCTCGGTAACAAGATGATCGCAGATCAGACCAATCCTGACGATGCTGAGTACTTCAAGAAGCTCCTCAAGCAGACAATCGAGAACATTCAGGATAAGGGTTAATCCTTAATCATCAATTAAGTTATCATTTTTCAGGCTTCGGGGTACTCTTTAAGGGTACCCCAAGCCGACCTTAAAAAGTTTACGTTTTCTTTGCACCAAACGAATAATGTTTTTTATTATAGAGGAAACGTAAAAAGCATTATTAGTTTGGTGTACTATAATAAAGAAGCGCTGAGGCTCGCAGCCCGAAAATAACGACCGGCGAGGACTAAGCCGTGGAGTTGACGCGGTCAACGGAACGGATTAGACGAGTGGAAGTTATTTTCGGAACAGCGGAGAGCAGCGAGGCGTGACAGAGAGATTCAAACTTTTATTTTAAGGAGAGCTTATATGACATTCGTTGAATATAAAATGCTCAATCCGTTTCAAAGGTTTGGTTACAACTTTATGAAGTTCTTTAAGGGTATTCCCGGTGCCATCGGCCGTTTCTTCAAGGCTCTCGGCAGAGGAATTGTCAACTTCTTCAAGGCTATCGTTAACGGCTTCAAAAACTACGGTGTAACCTTTGTTAAAGGTGACTGGGCAACTAAGTTATCATATTTGATCTTTGGTGTGGGCGACCTCTCCAAGGGTAAAATTTATAAGGGTGTTTTATTTTTCCTCTCCGAAGTGCTCTACATACTGTACATCACGTTCTTCGGCTGGCAGTACATTTCAAAGTTCGGCACACTCGGTACGGTAGAAACACACACTATTCAAAAGGGTATCGTTAAGCAGCAGGTATTCGGTGATAACTCAATGCTTATCCTGCTTTACTCGGTACTTACCATTGTTATCACAGCTGTTATTTTCGTAATTTACATCGCGAACATCAAGGACGCTTATAAGCATCAGCTGATGAGAGAAAGAGGCGAAAAGCCCACTACTCTCAGAGAAGACGTAAGAGACTTCCTCGACGGAAAGTATCACATCACTCTTCTTTCTTTCCCTGTACTCATGATCAGTATCTTCAACATTCTTCCTCTTATCTTTATGATCCTGATTGCGTTTACAAACTACGACAAGGCTCATATGCCCCCGGGCACATTGTTCACATGGGTAGGTCTTGACAACTTTACATCACTGTTCGATATTGTAAACACACCTAAAAAGGCTAAAACCTTCTTAGAGCTGACTGAGTGGACCTTGATCTGGGCGGTAGTTGCTACATTTACCAACTACATCCTCGGTATGATTGTTGCTCTTATGATCAACAAAAAGGGCATCAAGCTTAAGGCTCTTTGGAGAACACTTTTCGTTATCACAATCGCTGTTCCGCAGTTCGTATCTCTGCTTCTCATGAACCAGATGCTTCAGACAAACGGCGCGATTAACGTACTTTTAACAGACATAAGTCAACTATTCGGCGGAGGCAAAGTCGAGATTCAGTTCCTGAACAGCTCGACGCTGATGGCGAGAATGACGGTAATTATCGTAAATATCTGGGTAGGTATTCCGTACACAATTCTTTCAATGTCAGGTATTCTTATGAATATCCCTGAGGACTTGTACGAATCGGCTCGTATCGACGGCGCAAGCCCGTTCAAGACATTTACGGCGATTACTCTTCCGTATATGATTTTCGTAACAACCCCGCAGCTGATTACCCAGTTTGTTGGTAACATCAACAACTTCAACGTAATCTACCTGCTGACGGGCGGCGGACCTTCAACCGAGGCGTATTACCAGGCAGGACGAACGGATATCCTCGTCACGTGGCTGTTTACCCTGTCGATGTCGTCTCAGGACTACGGCTTAGCCGCCTCGATTGGTATTCTTGTATTTATTGTTTGCGCAACCCTGTCGCTTATTATCTACAACAATTCCAAGTCGATGAAGGATGAGGAGGCGTTCTCATGATAAAAAGTTATAAATTCAGAAGACGCATTGCTAACTTCTTCATCTATCTCATCCTTGCGATTCTCGGCATTATCTGGGTATCTCCGTTTGTATACCTTGTAATGCACTCCTTCCGCGCCGAGTCAATGACTACGGTTCCGTACCTCATTCCTCACGAGTGGACGTTTGACAACTACATCAAGCTCTTCACAAGCGCGGGTTCTTCATCGATCAACTTCCCCAGATGGTTC
>ONPH01000100.1 GCA_900319655.1 uncultured Eubacteriales bacterium | reverse complement strand
ATTTATTATGAAGAAAAAGTTTTACGGTATAATAGCGGTATTTCTCGCCGCGGCAATGGTCGCTTCATTTGCAGGCTGTGCCAAAAAGAATAACCAGAGCTCGTCATCCCAGAGCGGTAATGTAAAGCCCGTATCCGCCGGCAGCGCGACCGACTTGCTCAAAAACGCCGAGATGCTCAACTTTGAGGGCACGATTGAGGATACAAATGTCGATCCTCTCTACACCGATTTTGCTGTAAGGCTTGCGCAAAATACAAATAAGGACGGAGAAAACTTCTATATCTCCCCGATTTCCGTAGTGTACGGGCTCACCCTCGCGGCAAACGGCGCTCACGGCGATACATTAACCCAGTTTGAAAAGACTCTCGGCGGCAGCACATACACGCTCAACCGCTACTTTTACTTTGCCATGGAGGGAGAGTACCAAAACGACTCCGCAAAGTTTAATATCGGCAATTCGCTTTGGATAAACAGTATGACAGGCTATAAGCCCGATAAAAAGTATCTTAACGACGTGCGCACCTTCTTTGACGCCGCTGTTCTCTATGATGATTTTGAGAATGTCGGTGACAATATGGGAACTTGGCTTAAAAGCAAGGGAGTTGCTCAGAATACTAAGTTTATCCCCGAGGCAACCGACTCTATGACGTCTGTAAACTCGCTCGCGCTCACAGCGGACTGGAGCACATATTTCACCGAGAGCGCAACAAAAACAGAGAAGTTCACAGGCTCGGACGGCAAGCAGTCCGATGTTGATATGATGAACGGCTACGCTGAGTATTACATTAAGGACGACAAATCCGAGGGCTTTACAAAGACCTTCGACGGTAACTGCTACGGCTTTGCCGCGATTATGCCCAATGAAGGCGTAAGCATTGAGGATTATATCAAGTCAATGACCGGCAAAAACCTCACGAATATGTTCAAGTCCGCCGAGCAAAAGGACATCGCCGTTGCTGTTCCCAAGTTCTCACAGACCACCGACTACAGCTTTAAGGATACCCTCACAAAGATGGGCATTACCGACGCTTTCGACAGCGACAAGGCTGACTTTATCGCTATGGGCACTGCCGACGCAGACCTGTATCTTTCAAACGTAATCGGCGAGGCTGAAATCAGCGTTAACGAAAAGGCAATCAACAAAAATCCCGGCACAACAAAGAAAATCACCTCAATGAGAGCGGACAAAAAGATAACCCTAAACCGTCCGTTTGTCTATGTGATTTATGATTTATCTTCAAAAATCCCGAAATACATCGGAGCATATAAAAAAGCAGGCGCATAAGCCTGCTTTTTCTTTATATAAATCAAAACTTCATAATGCTAAAATTCTGTATAAATCATATGCGCAACCGCGTTGTCAAGCACAAGCGGCTTGTCGTAGTCGATCCTGTTGATAAAGCCGTACAGTCTGCCGAAAACAACCGAGGTTTTGCCCATCTCGGCAATCATCGCCTTGCCCGATACCGTAAACGGCTTAAAGGAGATATCCAAAGCCCTTACGCCGCCCCTGAAAAACATAGGTCGGTCAATTCTGTTCGGCGTGCCCTTAACGGTAATCTGCGACAGCTTTTCGAGCTTGCCGTCAACAAAAAAGCAGTTCTCACTGCCGTAGCGGTTGTCACCGACGCGGCTTGCAAGGTTCAGCGTAAACCTCTTTCCGCCGATGATACAGTCCGAGCATAAACGCTGATAACTGTGCAGCCTCGGCTTTTTAAATCTAATGCGGTCAAAGCATCCTCTCGCGCTGTCGGCGCTGAGCTTGTAAACCATATTGCCTGCCTTAATAAATCCCTGCGCCGAAAAGCAGGGCATAAAGCGCTTAAGAAAGTAGAATTTTCTGTTTCGCTCAAACGGCGCAAGCTGATCGAGAATATCACCATTGTTCTTTAAAAGAAATATATCAAAGCTCATCGAGCTCATTCCGCCAAAGCCTGCAAACTCGCATTTAAGGCTTTTTCCGTTCGGCAATTCGGCAATTTTAAGACGCATATTTTTTCGCTCAAACTCAAATTCACTGTTGTCCGCGTTGTCGGGCAGCGGTTTTTTCATAACCCTGCGCTTCTGAATAACGCTGTCGCAAATAATACCGCCGCGCTTCAGGTCGGCAATCGCGATTTTAATTCCAAAATCCGCGCCGAGATTTTCAATAGACAGGTACATCGAGCACTCGTCGCTCGTCACAAAGTAAGTGTCGCGCTGGCTGTGCCTGCCGTCGATGTTGTAGTCGAGCAACAGCTTTTTTGCCCAGCCTGCGTTTTGCACCTTGCCGTTATCCTCAAAAACACGGCAAGCTTCCGTAAATTCGTTCTGCATTTAATCACTCCGAATTATTTATACACATATCCGAATACAATATACCAAAGATTATTCTTCTTTTCAAGAATTATAACAGAATTGTAAATGGTAATAATCTTTTGTTATTGTGAATACATTAAACCAAAAGGATGTGTTACCGTGAAAAAACTGTTATTTTCAGCCGTAATTATCAGCTTGTTAATGCTGTGCGGCTGTACCCAAAATGCCCCGAGTCCGCAAAATGAGCTTATATCCTCAAATTGGACTGCAAGCCTTGACGGAGGGGGAGAGCTCTCACTGAAATTCTACGGAGAACCCGGCGGTTTATCCGCGGAATTCAACCTCAAAAACGCGGGAAAAGACATTACAATCAGCGGCGACTGCCTTGTTGACAGCACAAGCATAGTGATATTTGACAGCTCAGTCAGCCAAAACTACGCCTTTGACTACACCCCGAAGGGCGATACCCTCGAAATCTCGTACAATCACAACGTTTTGACTTTGCAAAAGCAGTCATAAAACGGTCAAAAAATATTGCCATTTTCAACCCTTTGTGCTATAATAACTTAGTATGTGTTATTATACCATTTTTTCGGAGGTAATATTTTGGTAGTGTTTGGAATTGACCCGGGTTACGCAATAGTGGGTTGGGGAGCAATCAGCTTTCAGTCAAATACCTACAAGGCTATCGGCTACGGCTCGGTCGAAACCGAGGCGCATACCGACTTCAACGCCCGTCTTGAATATATCTACGACGAGCTTTATTCAATTTTAAGCCGCTGCCGTCCCGACGCTCTCGCAATTGAGCGGCTGTATTTTCAGACAAACCAAAAAACCGCAATCAAGGTTGCGCAGGCAAGGGGAGTAACGCTTTTAGCGGCTCAAAAGCTCAAAATTCCGATTTTTGAGTACACGCCCTTGCAGGTGAAAACCGCCGTAACAGGCTACGGCAAGGCGCATAAGCCTCAGGTGATGGAAATGACGCGCAGGCTTTTGAAGCTGCCCGAAATGCCCAAGCCCGACGATACCGCCGACGCCCTGGCAATAGCAATCTGCCACGCACAGGCGGCAGGCTCTGAGCTGAGAATGAAAATGTACAGCAAGAGCAATCATTACCAATAATCAATTATTTTATTATTTTTTATAAATTAAACAGCATATTAAAAACGTTAAAATTGTTTAGATGATTATAAAATATTAAACTCTAAACTCTAAGGAGATAAAATGTTCTATTCCGTAAGAGGAAAATTAATTCATATGGATTCAAGCACCGCGGTTGTCGAGTGCGGCGGAGTCGGCTACAACTGCCAGACCACAATGAATACGCTTAAAAACCTGCGCCTTGGCGACGAGGTAACGCTTTTTACCTATCTCAACGTTCGCGAGGACGCCATGGAGCTGTTCGGCTTTTCGGCAAAAACCGAGCTCGACACCTTCAAAACCTTAATCGGCGTAAGCGGCGTAGGTCCAAAGGCAGGGCTTGCGATTCTCTCCGAGCTCAGTCCCGAGCAGGTAGCGATGGCAATCGCGACAGACGATATTAAAACTATCACACGCGCGCAGGGAGTCGGCAAAAAAATCGCCCAGCGAATTGTGCTTGAGCTTAAGGACAAGCTCGCAAAGTCTCTTTCTTCGGAGGATACCTCACTTCCGTCGGCGGCAGCAGCGGCAAACGCAGCTATGGGCAACATTCCAAAGGCGATAGAGGCTCTCGGAGTGCTCGGCTATGCTCCTGCTGACGTTTCGGGCATACTCGCGACAATGGACAGCGCGCTGCCTGTTGAACAGCTTATCGCACAAACTCTCAGACAGATGGGAAGACAGTAATGAGCAATACGCATTTTTCGGATGAATTTGATTTTGAAAACAGAATAATGGATACAAACGAAATTCCCGAGGACGTCTCCGAAGGCGATAATCCGCTCAGACCGAAAAACCTCGACGAATATATCGGGCAGGACAAGGCAAAGGACAACCTCAGGGTGTATATCGAAGCGGCAAAAATCCGCCACGAAACCCTCGACCACGTTCTCCTTTACGGCCCTCCGGGACTGGGTAAAACCACTCTGGCCGGAATTATCGCGAACGAGCTCGGCGTAAATATCCGCATAACCTCAGGCCCCGCTATCGAAAAGCCCGGAGATTTGGCGGCGCTTCTTACAAACCTCAACGAGGGCGACGTGCTCTTTATCGACGAAATCCACCGCCTAAGCCGCGCGGTTGAGGAGGTCTTGTACCCCTCAATGGAGGACTTCGCAATCGACATTATCACGGGTAAAGGACAAATGGCGGCTTCATATCACCTGCCTTTGCCGAGGTTCACTCTTGTCGGCGCGACAACAAGGGCAGGCCAGCTAACAGCGCCGCTGCGCGACCGTTTCGGCGTGCTTTTAAGACTTGAACTATACACCCCCGAGGAGCTTGCGCAGATTGTAACCCGAAGCGCCGGAATTCTCGGAATTCAGATAGACTACGAGGGAGCGATTGAGGTAGCCTCGCGCTCGCGCGGTACACCGCGAATTGCCAACCGTATGCTCAAACGTGTGCGCGACTTTGCGCAGGTTATGTCGGACGGCGTAATTACTC
>ONPH01000203.1 GCA_900319655.1 uncultured Eubacteriales bacterium | reverse complement strand
ATGAACAAGCTCTGGCCTGATTTTCAAAAATCCGACCTTGACGAAGCTCTTAAAATCTACTCTCAGCGCAACAGGCGCTACGGAGGAGTATAACCGCAAAAACTGTAAGAGGACTAATTTAGATGAAATCATTAAAACCAAGACTATTAACAGCCATAATCGGAATACCGCTTATAATTCTGATTATCATATTATCAGAGCTTTGGCGGCCGTTGCTTCCGATACTCCTATCGCTTGTAACGGCGGTTATGATAGGCGAGTATCTCTACGGCAACAAGCTGCTTAAAACCTACATCATTTCAATTCCCTGCATTGTTTTTGCCGCGGGAGTTTGTATGCTGGCGGCGTATAAGCTGATGTTTTTTATCTACATCGCGGTGTTCGCCCTGCTGATGATAGTGTTTTTCGCAAGCATTGTCAGACACGACAAAATCAATTATTCCGATTTATCCTACGCCTTTACCGGAACGGCGCTCGTTACACTCGGTACTTCGAGCATAGCGTTTCTCTGTATGAGGTCGCTTAGCCTCAGCTTTTTCTTTGTGATTTGCTTTGCGGTTCCGTGGATGGCTGACGCGGGAGCTTTTTTTGCAGGCTCGCTGTTCGGAAAACACAAGCTTTGCCCCAATATCAGCCCCAAAAAGACGGTAGAGGGAGCAATCGGCGGAGTTTTCACCTGTGTGCTCGCGGCTGTTGCGATTGGTTTTTTGTTCGGCAATCTTATTACTCCGCAGTTGACGGTCAACTTTATCCCTCTTATCATCATCGGAGTGTGCGACGCAGTGCTGTCAATTGTGGGCGATTTAAGCTTTTCGCTTATAAAAAGAACCATCGGCATCAAGGACTACAGCAATCTTTTCCCGGGACACGGCGGAATGCTCGACCGCTTCGACAGCATTATTTTCACCGTTCCTATGGTGCTGATAGTTAATTCCTTCTTACCGATTTTAAGCGCAGGTTAAATTATGATCAATTCAATTTCAATTCTCGGTTCAACGGGCTCTATCGGCACTCAGTCGCTCGACGTTGTCGATAAACTGGGGCTTAAGGTTTCGGCAATTACCGCCGCTTCAAACGTTGACCTAATCGAAAATCAAATAAGAAAATATAAGCCGGAGCTCGCGGTACTCTTTAACGAGGACAAAGCCGCCGAGCTCAGGCTCAGGGTTAAGGACACCGGCACAAGGGTACTGGGAGGAATGGATGGCTTAATCGAAGCCGCCGCTATCCCGAGCGCCTCGCTGGTGCTTAATTCCGTTGTGGGCATGGTGGGCTTAAAGCCGACCATGGCGGCGATTGAAGCAAAAAAGGACATCGCCCTCGCCAATAAAGAAACGCTGGTAGCAGGCGGCGACTTGGTGACAGACGCGGTTAAGCGTAACGGCGTAAAGCTCTTGCCTGTGGACAGCGAACATTCGGCAATCTTCCAGTGCCTGCAGGGTGCTCCCGACAACAAGGCGCTCAAAAAGTTGATTTTGACCGCTTCCGGCGGCCCGTTCTTCGGCAAGACGTATGACGAATTAAAGGACGTCACCGTTGAGCAGGCGCTCAACCATCCCAACTGGAGTATGGGCGCGAAAATCACAATCGACTCGGCATCTATGATGAACAAGGGCTTGGAGATTATCGAGGCGGCAAGGCTCTTTGACGTAAGCGGCGACGATATTGACGTTGTCGTTCACCGCGAGAGCATTATTCACTCGCTGGTCGAGTACACGGACAATTCCGTAATCGCACAGCTCGGCGTGCCCGATATGAGAATTCCAATTCAGTACGCCATCACTTACCCCAGCCGTTTTGAATCTCCCGTGGCGGAGCTCAGCCTTGCCGAAATCGGCAAGATGACCTTCTTCGAGCCCGACTACGAGACCTTTAAGTGCCTTAACGCCTGCAAAACCGCTCTCAAAATGGGCGGCGCGGCAACGGCAATCGCAAACGGCGCAAACGAGGAGGCAAACGCTCTGTTCCGTCAGGGCAAAATCAAATTCTTAGATATCGGCGAGCTGGTTTCCGGCGCGGTGGATAACGTCGAAAACTTCACGCCTAAAACCGTTGACGACGTGCTCAAAGCTGACGCTTTGGCGCGTAAATATGTAACTGACAGGGTATAATATTATATGTCATTCCGACCGGGCAGGAAAACACAGGTTTCTGAATTGTGAGATCCTTCGACTACGCTCAGAATGACATCTTCATTTAGCAAAATAGGGTATATGGAATAAATCATCTTGCGGAATAAATTTTTGGAGATGTATAAATGCAAATATTAATTACAATAGCATTAAT
>ONPH01000064.1 GCA_900319655.1 uncultured Eubacteriales bacterium | reverse complement strand
ATCGCCTCGGTAATCGGCGTGGCGTTTGCAATCGGACTGTTTTTTTTCCTGCCGTCCTTCCTGTTTGACCTTTGCTCAAACTTCATCCCTGCCTTCAGAGCCGAGGGCAACTCTAACCCCGAGATGGTAAGGCTCTGGAAGTCGATTTTCGAGGGCGTTTTGAAGATTGCCCTGTTTTTAACATACATCGTTATTGTGTCGCAAACGCCCGATATGAAGCGCGTGTTTATGTACCACGGCGCAGAGCATAAAACGATTTTCTGCTACGAAAACGAGGAAGAGCTCACCGTTGAAAACGTAAAAAAGCAGACTCGATTCCACCCCCGTTGCGGCACAAGCTTTATGGTAATTATGCTGATTATCGGCATTTTGGTTGGTCTTTTGATTCCTGCAAATCCGTTCGGAATCGCGTTTTTAAGACCTGTGTTTAAGATTTTGCTCATTCCGCTTGTGTGCGGACTCGGCTATGAGCTGATTAAGCTGTGCGGCAAGCACGACAACGTTTTGACAAGAATTATCGCTGCTCCCGGACTTTGGGCGCAGAGAATTACCACAAAAGAACCAAACGACGATATGATTGAGGTCGCTATCAAGGCGATCAAGTCGGTTATCCCCGAGGACGGTTCGGATATTGTCGGCGGCTGCGGATGCTAAAGGATTTATACTTAAAAATACGCGGTATCCTCTCGGAAGCCGAAATTGAAGCTCCCGAGCTCGAGGCAAGGCTTTTGATTGAGGGCGTGACGGGTATGAACCGCGCTTCTCAAATTGCAAATTCAAATTCGGAAATAAGCGGAGAAATTCAGGAAAAGCTGATATCTATGGCGCAAAAACGCGCCGAGCACCTGCCCTTGCAGTACATTTTGGGCAAGTGGAGCTTTATGGGCTTTGAGTTTAAGGTCGGTGAAGGCGTGCTTATTCCGCGCGACGACACCGAGGTTCTCGTCGGGCTTTGCCTTGATTATCTTAAGAACTCAAACGGCAAAACCGCGCTCGATTTATGCGCAGGAAGCGGAGCAATAAGCGTTGCGCTTGATAAGCTTGCAAACGCGGACGTCACCGCGGTAGAGCTGTCCGATAAAGCGTATAATTTTCTTTTAGAGAATATTAAAGGCACGAATATCAAGCCGCACAAGGGCGATATTTTTGAGTGCTACAGGGATTTTGAAGCGAAAAGCTTTGACTTGATCGCCTCAAATCCGCCCTACATCAAGACAGATGAAATCGAAACCCTGCAAACCGAGGTCGGTTACGAGCCTAAAACGGCTCTCGACGGCGGCGCGGACGGTCTTGACTTTTACCGCGCGATAGCCCGGCGCTGGACTCCCCTGCTCAAAAGCGGCGGAGCGATGGCGTTTGAGCTCGGTGAAGGTCAGGCGGAATACGTCGGCGGTCTAATGGCTGACCACGGCTATATAAATATCAAAACCGCAAAGGATTTGGGCGGTACCGACAGGGCGATTATCGGTATTTTGCCCTGAGCATTGTACAATTTTCGGTACGATGCAAGGGTTTTAGAAAATTTGTTCGAAGTTTTTGCCCCCAAGCCATTGAAATTTGGATTGGTATGATTTATAATTACTCTTGGAAGTTTTGGGTTTACAATCGCATTTTCTGAAAGAAAATCATTAAACTCTAAACTCTCAACTCTTAACTCTCAAAAAACGGAGGTATATGAAAATGGCAGTAGACAGAAACAAGGCGCTGGAAACAGCGATTTCTCAGCTTGAAAAACAATTCGGAAAGGGCGCTGTTATGCGCCTTGGAGAGAATAAGCATATGGAGGTTGAGCACATCTCAACCGGTTCGCTTTCGCTCGACGTAGCGCTCGGAATCGGCGGACTTCCCAGGGGCAGAATTATCGAGATTTACGGTCCGGAGTCCTCGGGTAAAACCACGCTTTCGCTCACCTGTATTGCCGAAGGTCAAAAGCTCGGCGGCAACGCGGCGTTTATCGACGTTGAGCACGCGCTCGATCCTGTATATGCCGAAGCGCTCGGCGTTGACGTTGATTCTCTGCTCGTTTCACAGCCCGACACCGGCGAGGACGCGCTCGAAATTGCCGAGGCGCTCATCCGCTCAGGCGCGATCGACGTTATTGTAATCGACTCGGTAGCCGCGCTTGTTCCCAAGGCTGAGATTGAGGGCGAAATGGGCGACAGCCACGTTGGTCTGCACGCGCGCCTTATGTCGCAGGCTTTAAGAAAGCTCGCAGGCGCTATCAGCAAATCAAACTGCGTCGCAATCTTCATCAACCAGCTCCGCGAAAAGGTCGGCGTAATCTACGGCAACCCCGAGGTTACCACCGGCGGACGTGCGCTTAAGTTCTACAGCTCTGTTAGAATAGATATCCGCAAGGCTGAGGCGCTTAAGGTTAACGGAGAAATCATCGGCAACCACACCAAGTGTAAGGTTGTTAAAAATAAAATCGCTCCGCCGTTCAAGACGGCTGAGTTCGACATTATGTACGGCGAGGGTATCTCGCGCGAAGGCGAGCTGATTGACCTCGGCGTTCAGGCTGAGGTTATTCAGAAGGCAGGCGCGTGGTTCAGCTACAACGGAAACCGTCTCGGTCAGGGACGCGACAGAGTTAAGGAGCTGCTCAAAAACGATCCCGAGCTGTACAAGGAAATCGAGACAAAGCTCTGGGAGAACATCGACAAGCTCTACGCTTCCACAAAGCCCAAGTCAGCAAAAAAGGCTACGGTAAGCAAGGTTGAGGAGCCTGCTCCGGCTGCCGATAAAAAGAGCGCAAACATCGACATTTTGGCTGAATAATGACTATCACCGCGATTGAGCCGCGCCGCAGGCAGATGTGCGCGCTGTTTATTGACGGCGAGTACGTGATGAACCTTGACGCTCAGACGTTGATTGAAAACCGCTTTGACGTCGGCAGAGAGATTGACGACGACGAGCTAGGGGAGATTATCGAAAAGAGCAACGAACGCCGCGCAAAGGACAAGGCGCTGTGGCTGATTTCGTACAGAAGCCACTCCAAAAAGGAGCTTTTTGACAAGCTCAGGCGCGATTTTGACGAGGACAGCGCTCAAAAGGCGGTTGACCGTATGCAGGAGCTCGGCTTGATTAACGACGGCGAGTTTGCCAAGGCATACGCCCGAAAGCTGGTCTACGGCAAAAAAATGTCGCTGAGAGCCGCGGAGCTTGAGCTGCGCCGCAAGGGCATTGACAACATCACCGCTGAACAGGTGCTGAGTGACCTCGAATACGACGCGCAAACTCAGATTATTGAATTTATAAGTAAAAAATACAGAAATATTGAAGATGAAAAGGTCAGGCGCCGCGCCGTTGCCGCCCTGCAAAGAAAAGGCTTCGGCTGGGATGACATTAAGCAGGCGATTGAAAGCATGAGCGGCGATTTTGACTAATATCTAATAAATAAAGGACTGAACGCATATGAATTATAAGGCAGGAATTGTGTCGCTCGGCTGCGCTAAAAACCAGGTAGACGCCGAAATGCTGCTTTTCAGCCTAAAGCAAAAGGGCTTTGAGCTTGTAGACGACCCTGCCAAGGCTGATGCGGTAATCGTCAACACCTGCGGCTTTATCGAAAGCGCCAAGCAGGAGAGCATTGACGAGATTATCGAGCTCGGAAAGCTAAAGCGCGAAGGCAAAATCAAGGCGATTATCGTTACGGGCTGCCTTGCCGAAAGGTACCAAAACGAGATTACCAAGCAGCTCTACGAGGTTGACGCCGCCGTGGGTATCGGCGCAAATTCAAAAATTGCCGATATCGTGCTCGACGCGCTGGGCGGCAATAAAACCGAGCTTTTCCCAAGCAAGCTTGAGCTGCCGCTTGAGGGCGGAAGAATTCAGTCCACTCCCCCCTACACCGCTTATCTGAAAATTGCCGAGGGCTGCGACAACCGCTGTACCTACTGCGCGATTCCGCTCATCAGGGGCGGTTTCAGAAGCAGAGAGCCCGAAAACGTCATTGAAGAAGCAAAACAGCTTGCCGAAAAAGGTGTTCGCGAGCTAAATGTTATCGCTCAGGACACCACGCGCTACGGCGAGGATTTGTTCGGCAAGCCATACCTTGCCAAGCTGTTAAAGGAGCTCTGCAAGATTAAAAAGCTGCGCTGGATAAGGGTGCTCTACTGCTACCCCGAGCGCGTTACCGACGAGCTGATTGATGTAATGGCGAATGAAGAAAAGATTGTAAAATACATAGATTTGCCGCTTCAGCACTGCAACGCGGAAATTCTTAAAAGTATGAACCGCCGCGGCTCACGCGAGAGCTTAACCGCTCTGCTTAATAAAATCCGTGACAGAATTCCGAACGTTGTGCTCCGCACAACCTTTATCTCAGGCTTCCCCGGAGAAACAGAGGAGCAGTTTGAGGAGCTCTGCGAGTTCGCGAAGGAGATTGAATTTGACAGGCTCGGCTGTTTCCCCTACTCTCAGGAGGAGGACACCCCTGCCGCAGCGTTCCCAAATCAGCTTGACGGGGAAACAAAGCAGAACCGCGCCGATATAATTATGGAACAGCAGCAGCTTATTATGACGCGCCGCTGCGAAAAGCTCGTCGGCACAACCGCCGAGGTGCTTGTCGAGGGCTTTGACCGCATAGCCGAGTGCTGGTACGGCAGAACCTACGCCGACGCTCCCGAGGTTGACGGCTGCGTGTTCTTCACAACCGGCGGCAAAAAGCCAAGCATCGGCAGCTTTGTAAACGTAAAAATAACCGACACAATGGGCATTGACCCGGTCGGAGAAATGATAGAGAATTAAAGAGTAATAACCATATTGATTTAATATAACAGACGGTATTATTTCCAACTTAACTCTTAACTCTCAACTCTTAACTCTTAACTCCAAAAGAGGTACTTATGAACCTACCAAACAAACTCACTGTAGGAAGGATTTTGCTTGTTCCGCTGTTCGTAGCGGCAATGCTTATTCCGTTTCCGCTTCACAATTTAGCGGCGCTGATACTTTTCTCAGCCGCTTCAATAACCGATATGCTCGACGGAAAAATCGCGCGCAAGCGCGGTCTTATCACGGACTTCGGAAAATTTGCCGACCCTCTCGCTGATAAAATTTTGGTGCTGGCGGCAATGCTCTGCCTGGTTCAAAACGGACTTTGCGACTGCGTGGCGGTTATAATTGTGCTGCTCAGGGAGTTTTCTGTCACATCAATCAGGCTTATCGCCTCGACCAAGGGCAAGGTTATCGCCGCCAACATATGGGGCAAGGTAAAGACCGTAACGCAGATGACCGCGCTGATTATCATTATGGTTTTGCAGTCGGTATGCGATATAATCAAGCTTTCGGGCGGAGTTGTCGCCGAAGATTTAAGCCTGATTTTCTTTATTATCGGAGAGGTTCTCATTTGGATTTCCACATTTTTCGCGATTATCTCGGGCGTAATTTACGTAAAACAGAACTTCCATTTTATCTCGGAAACATAAAGCCGAATGATTGTTTAATTATTCATAATTAAACTCTAAACTCTAAACTCTGACTGTAAGGGTGATTTTTTGTTCGAAGTATTAAAATCAGATATTCAGGCGGTTTTGGACCGCGACCCTGCCGCACGGAGCAAGGCAGAGGTTTTCTTCCTCTACTCGGGCTTTAAGGCAGTCCGCCGTCACCGCCGCGCACACTGGTTTTTTAATCATAATCACAAGTTCATAGCCCGCTGGATTTCCCAGCGAAGCCGCCACAAAACGGGTATCGAAATTCACCCGGGCGCAAAAATCGGCAAGGGTTTGTTTATCGACCACGGAATGGGCGTTGTCATCGGTGAAACCACGGTTATCGGCGACAACTGCACAATCTACCAGAACGTAACCCTCGGCGGTACGGGTAAGGAAACCGGCAAACGCCACCCGACTCTCGGCAACAATGTGCTTGTCGGCTCGGGCGCGAAGGTGCTCGGACCGTTCACCGTTGGCGATAACGCGCGAATTGCCGCAGGCGCGGTTGTTCTGCGCGAGGTTCCGCCGAACGCCACCGCGGTAGGCGTTCCGGCAAGAATTGTCAAGCTAAACGGTATCAGGCACGAAAACCTCGACCAAATTCACGTTTCCGACCCTGTCGCTCAGGATTTGGGAGTATTGGAGCACAAGCTTAGCGAGCTTACCGCGGAGCTTGAAAAACTCCGCGCCGAGTCCGCAAGACGTTCAAATCCGGCTGAAAGCTCGTTTGACAGCGCAAGCCTTTAAGATAATTGATAATTGATAATTGAAAATTAAGGAGTAAACAAAATGCAGTTATATAACTCTTTGGGACAGACAAAGCAGGAATTTGTACCCTATTCAGATAAGATTGTAAATATGTACACCTGCGGTCCGACCGTGTACCACTACGCGCACATCGGCAACCTGCGCACGTATATTATGGAGGACGTGCTTGAAAAGTATCTCCGTTTTTCGGGCTACAACGTTAAGCGCGTTATGAATATCACCGACGTCGGACATCTTTCGAGCGACGCCGACACCGGCGAGGACAAAATGCTCGCAGGCGCAAAGCGCGAGCACAAAAGCGTGCTGGAAATCGCGAAGTTCTACACCGACGCATTCTTCTCGGACTGCGCAAAGCTCAATATCAAAACTCCCGACGTGGTAGAGCCTGCCACAAACTGCATTGACGAGTTTATCAATATGGTTTCCACCCTGCTCGACAAGGGCTACGCCTATGTTGCAGGCGGAAACGTTTACTTTGACACCTCAAAGCTCGACGAATACTACGTTTTCGGCAATATGAACGAGGACGACTTGGCTGTAGGCGTTCGCGACAGCGTTGAGGAAGATACAAACAAGCGCAATAAAACCGACTTTGTGCTCTGGTTTACCAAGTCGAAGTTCGACGACCAGGAGCTTAAATGGGAAAGTCCGTGGGGCTACGGCTATCCCGGCTGGCACATTGAGTGCTCGTCAATCAGCTACAAGCACAACGGCGAGTATCTTGACATTCACTGCGGCGGAATTGACAACGCCTTTCCCCACCACACAAACGAAATCGCGCAGAGCGAGGCGTTTATCGGTCACAAGTGGTGCAAATACTGGTTCCACGTGCTCCACCTCAACGACGCGAGGGGCAAAATGAGCAAGTCAAAGGGCGACTTTTTGACGGTTTCTCTGCTCGAGAGCAAGGGCTACAATCCGCTGGTTTA
>ONPH01000083.1 GCA_900319655.1 uncultured Eubacteriales bacterium | reverse complement strand
CAGCCAGCTATTTGAGGCCTACGTCGAGCAAATGGACGCATTCGCCAAACTCTTCGAGGAACCGACTTTCTATAAGAGGGTCTGCGAGGAAATGGGAAGGGCAATGTACTTCAACTTCAAGAACGAGCTGTATTTTTTGGCGTATTTTATGGTTGTCGCCACCACAATACTTAACGCGATAGGATTTTTCTGCCTTATGTTCGGCATACACTTTGAGTGGAGCTATGAGGATTTGTACTGGATACGTTTTCCGCTGTACGAAAACCGCTTTACGGGCGCGTTTTACAACCCGAACCTGCTCGGCTTTGTGTCGGCTGTCGGCATTGTCTGCTGTCATATTCTGCACAAGGACGGTCTGGTTGACGAAATCGAAAAGCCTAAGTTCAACAGGGTTTTAATCGCGGCGAGCGGTACGGCGAATGTATTTTCGCTGATTTTGTGCGACTCAAACGCGGCGTTTGTGCTTATGCTCGGCTACGTATTAATCTACGTGGTTTATATGTTCTTTGACGTTAAGCGCAAGTTCTCCCCGGGAAAAATGTTCATTAGGATAATTACGATGATTTTGCTTGTCGCGGTAATCTCAGGCGCTTCAATGGCGTTTAGAACCGTGTTCAAGGCAGGCTTTGCGGTCGTCAACGCCAAGACGAACGCGCTTGTAGATGTGCTTTTCCGCGACGAGGAGATAATCAAGGAGATTGAGCAGGAGGAAGGCGCCGATGAAAACGGCGAAGCGTCCTTCGACCACGAGAATACTAACATCGACAGCGGAAGGCTGAGGATGTGGAAGGAATCCGTAGGGCTGTTCAAAATCTCTCCGATTATCGGTATCTCAAACGGCAACATAGTCTTTTACAGCGGAAAATACCTAACAGGTGAGCTCGAATACAACTACAACCACAACGACCTGCACAACGGATTTTTGACGATATTGGTGTCAACAGGTGTTATCGGCGCTCTGCTGTTCGGAATATTCGGTTTCAGAGTCGGAAAACACGCCTTTCAGCACCTTTTCTGGCAGGAAAAATCATGGCGGTTCGACGTCTACCCATGCCTGTTCGCCTTTTGCGGAGCGTACGCCGTTTACGCGCTGTTTGAAAAGGCCCTGCTCTACGATATATCGTTTATGGTAATGTGGTTCTGGCTGTTTATGGGCTATCTGAGCTGTTATATAGTAAAGCTCGAGCCCGACCTTCAAACGCAGTTCCTATTCAACAAAAAACGCCTGACAAGAACTATGCTGTAAGGGTTGTTTGGTTTAATAAATTGAAACAAAAGTAAGTAATAGAAACGGCGGCGAATGATTTGCATTATGTCGGAAAAATCAATAAGCGGCTTTATAGTTGCGTAACAACAGATATTTCAACAGATGAATTAATTATTACCGAAAAGCAAGTTGAGCACATATTTCAAAATCATCCGAATGATTTTATTGATTTGCAAGATGTTCTTTCAAGTATACAAGAAGCTGCTTTTTCTCCGGATTATATAATTGAATCAGACAAACCGTCCACCGCTTTTATACTGAAAGAACTGTCAAATCAAAAAGGTAAAAGCAGATTGATTATGAGAATAAAAACAAGCTCTGATTCTATGAATTACAAAAATTCAATTATTACATTCCAAAAAGTGAGAGAAAAAGAATGGAAAAGAATTATCAATAATAAAAAAATACTTTACAAAAGTGAATAATTCAGCTATAATAGTAGTAGGATAAAGGTGGATATTTGAGGTGGTAAATTTCGTCCCGACCACACGCCGCCGGTACTGACAGGACTTTGTCCGAGAGATGCAGGAGAATGGGACGCCTGCCAAATATCCGCCTATACCTATAAATTTCAACCGCTCCGCGTATGCAGGGCGGTTTTCTTATGCTTAAATTCATTCTGCAAAACCCTTCCAAAATGACTATTGATAATTTAACGGAATTATTGTATAATAACCATAGGTATATATTTTTTGCCTATGGTTATTCTTATATAACGGTGATGTTTTTATGAGGCTTTTCTTAAAACGCGACGTGTCATTGGGAGAATCCGCCTTTGTTGTCTGCGACGAACAGGGGAGGGAGAAGTACCGCGCCACGGTCGATAAAACAAAGGTCGGGGGAAAGTACAGAATTCTCGTGAGCGGTAACGATGGTCAGACAGTCTGCAAAATTCGCGAGCTTCCGATTGTCGGCACAAAAACCTTTGTCTTTAAGGTGAACAAAAAGCATGTCACCTTTGTTGCCGTACCCACCGCAAACGGCGTTTACAGCTATTTTTACGGCAATAACTGGCACATTTCGGGCGAGCTTGCCTCTAAAAACTTTGTAATCATAGACGTTGACAAAAGCGAAATTTTACGGCACAGTAAGCGCTCAGGCTACTGCGAGCTTGAAATTTTCCGCGAGAGCGAGGAAATGTACTGCGTTGCCGTGTCAATTTGCGCTAATCTTATAAACACAGTAGAAAAGCTTGCCGTTCAGGCAGTTTAGGAGGACTAATATGAACAAGCTCTTACAGCTTTTAAGCACAAACTCACAGTTTTCAACAGCCGAGCTCTCGGCAATGCTCGGAGAGCCCGAGGACTACATCAAGGCTCAAATTAAAGAGTACGAGATGAAGGGCGTTATCAAGGGCTATCAGGCGGTTGTCGATTGGGAGGATATTGACGACAGCCACGTTGAGGCGATGATTGAATTAAAGGTAAGCCCCAAAAGAGAGACGGGCTTTGACGATATGGCGCAGATGTGTATGGCGTTTGACGAGGTTGAGTCCGTGTACCTTATGGCAGGCGTTTACGACTTTTTGCTTATCGTAAAGGGCGAGTCAATGCAGGATATCGCTATGTTTGTAGCCAAAAAGCTTTCGACAATCGACGGCGTAATCTCCACGGGAACGCACTTTATTCTGCGCAGATACAAGGATAGGGGAATGAACCTGTTCGAGCCCGACAAACAGGCTGATGAGAGGAGTCTTATTCTCTAATGGACTATAAAAAGTATTTGAACGAAAGTATTCAGTCCGTAAGCCCCTCGGGAATTCGAAAGTTTTTTGACATCGCCAACGAGATGGACGACGTTATTTCGCTGAGCATTGGCGAGCCGGACTTTCAAACCCCGTGGCATATCCGCGACGAGGGAATTCACAGCCTTATCAAGGGCAAAACATGGTATTCGCCCAACCGCGGTTTTGCGGACTTGTTAAAGGAGGTTACGCGCTACTACGAGCGCAGATTTAACCTTACATATTCACCCACTGAGCAAACGCTTGTCACCGTAGGCGGTTCCGAAGCGATTGACCTCGCTTTCAGAGTTTTGATACAGCCCGGCGACGAGGTTATTATACCCCAGCCGTCGTTTGTCTGCTACGAGCCCTTGGCGGTTATGGCAGGCGGCGTGCCCGTGATTATCAACACCAAAAACGAGGATAATTTCCGCCTTAAGGCTGACGACTTGCGCGCGGCAATCACGCCGAAAACAAAGCTTCTTGTCCTGCCGTTCCCGAACAACCCCACAGGTGCGATTATGGAAAGGCGAGACCTCGAGGAAATCGCGAAGGTTGTCAAGGAGCACGAATTGCTTGTGCTCTCGGACGAAATATATTCAGAGCTAACCTACGGCGGACGTAACCACGTGTCAATCGCCTCGATAGACGGAATGTATGAGCGCACGGTTGTAATAAACGGCTTTTCAAAGTCCTACGCCATGACCGGCTGGAGACTCGGCTACGCCTTAGGTCCTGCGCCGATAATCGAGCAGATGACCAAGCTCCACCAGTACGGCATTATGTCTGCCCCGACCACCGCCCAGTACGCCGCAATCGAAGCCTTAAAGCACGGCGACAGGGACGTTAAGCGTATGCGCGACGAGTACGATATGCGCCGCAGACTGGTTGTTGACGGCTTCAACGATATGGGACTTTCCTGCTTTGAGCCGCTCGGCGCGTTCTATGTATTTCCGTGCATAAAGTCCACAGGGCTTGGCTCCGAGGAATTCTGCACGCGCCTGATTATGGAAAAGCACGTCGCCGTTGTGCCCGGCACAGCGTTCGGTGAATGTGGAGACGGCTTCGTCAGAGTTTCATACTCCTACTCGCTAAAGCACCTTAAAATCGCGCTGGAGCGTATCAGAGAATTTGTAAAGGAGCTTAAGGATGAAAACAACGGTTAAAGCTCCTGCCAAGATAAATTTAACCCTCGAGGTGCTCTCAAAGCGCCCCGACGGCTACCACGAAATTTCAACAATTATGCAGGCGGTGTCGCTTTACGATACCGTAACGCTGAGCAGTAACGACAGCGGCGAAATCACAATTTCCTGCAACTACGACGGCGTTCCCTGCGACGAAAAAAACATCTGCTACAAGGCGGCTGAACGCTACTTTGAGTACACCAAGCAGGAGAACAAAGGACTGCACATTGACATCGACAAGCAAATTCCCACCCAGGCAGGTCTTGCAGGCGGCAGCAGCGACGGCGCGGCGGTCATTATGGGACTAAACGCGATGTTCGGCACAATGCTAAAGCCTGCCGAGATGTACGCCTTGGGCGAGCGCGTAGGCGCGGACGTTCCGTTCTGTATTGCAGGCGGCACAAAGCTCTGCACGGGCATCGGCACGACGATGAAAAAGCTTCCGTCCTTTAACTGCTCGGACATCGTAATCTGCAAGCCGCAGACCGTCAGCGTTTCCACCGCGGAAGCGTATCAAAAGGTTGATGCGCTTAACCCCCATCCGTCCTATACCGACGAGATGATCAAGGCGCTCTACTCGCGCGATATGTTCCTGATTTCGAGCACGTTTTTCAACGACTTTGAGCTTGCCCTGCAAATCCCCGAGGTCAACGAGATTAAGAGCATTATGCTCAAAAACAAGGCTCGCGGGGCAGGAATGAGCGGTTCGGGCTCGGCTGTTTACGCGGTGTTTACATCCTCGCGCAAGGCTAAGCAGTGCTATGAGTCGCTCAAAGAGCAGTACCCCGAAACATTTTTGTGCAAGCCGATAAAAGTTGGCTGCGCAGTTGAATAAATAAACTTAACCTGTCCATAATCCCGTTGAAAGAAAGGACAGGTTTTTGTTTATGAAGCTCATTGTAAAATCACTCTGCACCGCGTTCATAATCGCGGTCATTTACTCGGTAATTCCGTTTCAGGCGCAGTGCGAGAACATCTCAAACGACGTGTTCCGCCTTCACGTGCTCGCGAATTCCGACAGCGAATACGACCAAAGCATTAAGCTAAAAGTCCGCGACAAGGTGCTTGAATACTCGGAAGATATGTTCAAAAATGCCGCTTCAAAGGAACAGGCAGAAAGCCTGACAGTGGAAAATCTTACTAATATTGAACAAATCGCAAATAACGAATTAAAGCGCCTCGGCTGTAATTACACCGCCAAGGCTGAGATAAAAAATATGTACTTTACAACGCGCGAATACAGCGCCTACACACTTCCGTCGGGAATGTACGACGCACTGCGTATCACTCTCGGAAAAGGCGAGGGGCACAACTGGTGGTGTGTGATGTACCCGTCGATTTGCCTGTCAACTGCCACCGAGCAGGACGAAAAGGCAAGGCAGGCGCTCGATGAGAGCGAATATGACGTTGTAAAAAACGAAAAATACGAATATAAATTCAAGGTGGTCGA
>ONPH01000084.1 GCA_900319655.1 uncultured Eubacteriales bacterium | reverse complement strand
ACGGAGAATACCTTTTGTATCTGCGGCGTTGATCTTCCTATATTTTCCGTCGGCGGTCATCATACGAACAGGGGTACAAATTGTACCCCACTTGGAATTTAACTCAGCGTCACGACTTCTCATTTTCTTTATGTATTGCTTTACATCTTTGCTTTCGGAAAGCACTTCGACAACATCCGAAACCGAAAAAAACCATTCCTCTTTTTCTTCATCCCACGCTGTTCTAATAGGTTGATTATCAAATCTTTTAATGTTATCCATTTGATCCACTCCCGACATTCTTCATAGCATACCAATTCAAATTAATTTTACCACACAACAGTTATATTAGCAACCGCATTTTACAGGACTTAGGGTGTCCCTAACAAGCGTGTTTTTACGGGCAGGAGTAAAAACGCACTGCTTGTTTAGACGTGACATCATCTCGCCGTCGCAATATGTCGAACGATTTTAATTGACAACGCAAAGAAAACTACGGCATAGCATATTGCCGTGCCGTAGTAATAATACATTAGATTTGCAAGTGCTGTCCTTTAGGGTATAACTTCCTTACGAAACACACCCGAATCAGCGGTTTTTCTTTTTCACATTTCTGATATTTATTTTTGAAAATTCCATAGGCGACAAGCCCATCGCATTTAGGTTTAGCACGCAGTTAAAAAACGCCTCGTCGTTTTGCAGGGCATCGGGATTGTGCGCGTCGTAGCCGATTAGTACGTCGTTGCCGATTTCGGAAGCGAGCTTCCAGAACTCGGGCTTGGGATAGCACTTTTTGTTTGTCATTCCCAGCAGATTGTACTCCAGCGGAATTCCCAGCTCCTTGGCGCAAACGCACAGCTCCGCCATTTTGTCACGGTAATATCCGGGCTCACCCTCGTAGTAGAGAATATCGGGGTGGGCGATGTAGGTGAACACGCCCTTGCGAAGTCCCTCGCAGACCTGAGCAACGTACCTTTCAAGCAGGGTTTCGTCGCGGTTCGGACGGCTTGAATAGTACGAATTTTGGTCGTACTCGTTGCCGACAAAGTGCTGTCCCATAATCAGGTAGTCGAGCTTGTACGGCGTTATGAACTCCATGAATTTGCCGTAGGTTTCGGGGTAATACTCGGTTTCAAGCCCGAGCAGAATTTCGATGTCATCCCTGTACTCGGCTTGCAGACTTCTTATACTTTTTACATAGCCCTCAAATTCCTCGGGCTTCATTCTAAAGTTGCTGTAGTAATCGGTGTTCGGGAAAAATTGCGGACAGTGGTCGGAAAATCCAAGGACTTTAATCCCAGCCATTATTGCCGACTCGACGTATTCGCGGTCATCGCCCTGAGCGTGATTACAGCGTATTGTGTGGGTGTGAAGGTTGTATTTCATCTTAATTCTCCAAAGGAATAATATTTGACATAACGGCAAATTTGCCTGAAAAATATTATATAACAAAACGACCGAGTTTTCAATAATAAAGGAATAATTTTTGTTACAAAATTCACGCTTATTTCTTAAATCTAATTATAAAATTACAATTTTGAAAACACACAATATATTGTGTCCTAAACTATTGACATATCCATAACTTGTGTGATATAGTTGATATGCTGTTTCGTTCGGAAACAGCATATTTAATCGTAAAAACGAGGTTTGTATGGATAAAACATTGGGCAGAATTCACTCCACAGAGAGCTTCGGCTCGGTCGACGGTCCGGGGGTAAGGTTCTTAATCTTTACCCAAGGCTGTAATATGCGCTGTAAGTTCTGCCACAACGCCGACACGTGGAACAAACGCTCAGGAACGCTGATGAGCGCCGACGAGCTGATTACGACGGCGCTCAGGTACAAGCCCTACTGGGGCGATAAGGGCGGAATAACCGTCAGCGGAGGCGAACCGCTCTTGCAGATTGATTTTCTGCTCGAGCTGTTTAAGCTCGCGAAGGAAAACGGCATAAACACCTGTATCGACACGGCAGGTCAACCGTTTACGAGGGAAGAACCGTTCTTTTCAAAGTTCAAAGAGCTTTGCACTTTGACGGATTTGTTTATCTGCGATATCAAGCACATTAATCCCGAACAGCACAAAAAGCTGACGGGCGTTAAAAACGAAAATATCCTCGATATGCTACGCTTTTTGTCCGATATCGGCAAGCCTGTGTGGATTCGCCAGGTGCTTGTCCCGGGAATTACGGACGACAGCGGTTATCTCAGACAGACGCGCGAGTTTATCGACACGCTCAAAACCGTTGAAAGAACAGAGGTTTTGCCCTACCACACAATGGGCGCTTACAAGTGGACGGAGCTTGGAATGAGTTATCCGCTCGAAGGAGTACAACCGCCGACGCAGGAAGGTATTAAATCGGCAAAGAATATACTAATTGACTGATACAAAAGGAGATTTACAATGGACGCTTGGAGAGGTTTTAAAGGCAGAAAATGGCAGGAGGACGTTAATGTCCGCGAGTTTATCCAGAACAACTACACTCCCTACGACGGCGACGAGAGCTTTTTGGAAGGCCCCACCGACGCTACAAAAAGGCTTTGGGATAAGGTTCAGGCTCTGCAAAAAGAGGAGAGAAAAAGAGGCGGCGTTCTCGAGTGCGAGACTGAGGTTGTATCCTCGCTCACCTCATACGGCGCCGGATATATTGACGAAAACGAAAAGGAGCTCGAAAAAATCGTCGGCTTGCAGACCGACAAGCCCCTCAAACGCGCGTTTATGCCCTACGGCGGCATCAAAATGGCGGCTCAGGCGGCTTCTACCTACGGCTACAAGGTTAATGACGACCTCGTAAAAATCTTTACCGACTACCACAAAACCCATAACCAAGCGGTTTTTGACGTATACACCGCCGAGATGAAGAAGGTTAGACACAACCACATCATCACAGGCTTGCCCGACACCTACGGCCGCGGCAGAATTGTAGGCGACTACAGACGAGTTGCACTCTACGGACTTGATTATCTTATTCACCGCAAGGAGAAGGATCTCCGCTACTGCGGCGGCAGAAATATGTCAGAGGAGCACATCAGGCTCAGAGAGGAAATTGCCGAGCAAATCCGCGCCCTTCACGGTATGAGGGAGATGGCGAAGATTTACGGCTATGATATCTCGCGTCCTGCCGAGACCGCTCAGGAGGCTGTTCAGTGGCTGTACTTCGGCTACCTCGCCGCAATCAAAACTCAGAACGGCGCGGCTATGAGCGTCGGCAGAATTTCGACCTTCCTCGATATCTACATCAGACGCGACCTCGAGGAGGTCAGAATCACCGAGAGCGAGGCTCAGGAGCTTATCGACCACCTTGTTCTTAAATTCCGCCTTGTAAAATTCGCGCGTATTCCGTCGTACAACGAGCTTTTCTCGGGCGATCCCGTTTGGGTAACCTTAGAGATGGCAGGCGTCGGTATGGACGGCAGACATATGGTTACCAAAAACGATTTCCGTTTCCTGCATACTCTTGAAAATATGGGACCTGCGCCCGAGCCGAACCTCACAGTGCTTTGGTCGTCAAGACTTCCCGAAAACTTCAAGAAGTACGCCTCGAAAATCTCGGTTGACACCTCGTCAATTCAGTACGAAAACGACTGCGTAATGCGTCCTGTTTGGGGCGACGACTACAGCATTTGCTGCTGCGTTTCCGCCACTCAGACGGGTAAGGAAATCCAGTTCTTCGGCGCGAGAGCAAACCTCGCGAAGTGCCTTAACTACGCTATCAACGGCGGTGTTGACCTTAAAACAAGGGAGCAGGTAGGACCTGAAATCAGACCTATCACAAGCGAGTACCTCGACTATGAGGAGGTAATGGACAAGTTTAATATTATGTTCAGCTGGCTTGTAGAGGTGTATGTCAACACGCTCAACCTCATTCACTATATGCACGACAAGTATTACTACGAGGCGGCTGAAATGGCGCTTATCGACACCTACACACGCCGCACCTTCGCAACAGGTATCGCGGGCTTCTCGCACGTTGTTGACTCGCTTTGCGCTATCAAGTACGCCAAGGTTAAGACCATCCGCGACGAGGAAGGCTTTGTTACCGATTATAAGGTAGAGGGCGACTTCCCGCGCTACGGCAACGACGACGAACGCGCCGATAAAATCGCGATTTGGCTGCTCAAAACCTTTATGAAGAAGGTCAGGGAGCACCACACCTACCGCAATTCCGAGCCGACAACCTCAATCCTCACAATCACCTCAAACGTTGTTTACGGCAAGGCGACAGGCGCTACTCCCGACGGCAGAAAGGCGTTTACGCCATTCGCCCCCGGTGCAAACCCTGCATACGGTGCTGAGAAAAACGGTCTTCTCGCCTCGCTCAACTCGGTTGCGAAGCTTCCGTATGAGTTCGCGCTCGACGGAATTTCAAATACACAGACAATCAGCCCCGACGCTCTCGGCCACGACGACAGCGAGAGAATTGATAACCTCTGGCATATCCTCGACGGCTACTTTGACAAGGGCGCTCACCACCTTAATGTAAATGTTTTCGGCGTTGAAAAGCTTAAGGATTGTATGGAGCATCCCGAAAAGCCCGAGTACGCAAACTTTACAATCCGTGTTTCGGGCTACGCGGTCAAGTTCATCGACCTCACACGCGAGCAGCAGCTCGACGTTATCGCCAGAACCGAGCACAAGGTACTTTAATTATACAATCACAGGCAGGCGCTTTGCCTGCCTGTTTTACAACAGGAGTTTTGAAATGAAAAAGTTTTTAGCCGCGGTACTCGCCGCGATTACGCTGATTTTCGCAGGCTGCGCCCAGCCAAACGGTTATAAAGAAATCACCCAGGAGGAAGCCGCAAAGATAATGCAGGAGCAGAGCGGATTTATCATCCTCGATGTAAGAACCGCTCAGGAATTTAACGGCGGCCATATTCCGAACGCGATTAATGTGACCAACGAGAGCATTACCGATAAACAGCCCGAACAGCTGCCCGACAAAAATCAGATGATACTTGTGTATTGCCGCAGCGGCAGACGCAGCAAGCAGGCGGCTCAAAAGCTTGTGGATATGGGATATACAAATATTCTCGAGTTCGGCGGAATAAATACCTGGCAGGGCGAAACAACCCCTCAATAACAAAGATATCGTATTGACAAACCGTTTTTTATTTGATATAATAACGCTTGTGGATTAAGCAATACGCTCCGCCTCGGCAAGCTCAGCCGTGTAAAAATATGAGCAATTCGCGGATATGGCGGAATTGGTCGCGCTGCGAGCGCTGCCGGTGGCAGATGAAGCGAGCAAAAGCGAGGTTTGAAATAAGGAGTACAGGGAGCGTGTGCTCACGCGACGCGGTACGACTATATTTCAAGCGGGACACACCGCGCATGGTTCAGGTGACACCCCTTCGGTGTAACTGAAAAATCCGTCTTAAATTTTCTCCGAAACCTACAAAAATTTTATACTCGCAGGTATGGCGGAATTGGCAGACGCGCATGGTTCAGGTGACACCCCTTCGGTGTAACTGAAAAATCCGTCTTAAACTTTCTCCGAAACCTACAAAAATTTTATACTCGCAGGTATGGCGGAATTGGCA
>ONPH01000224.1:1056-2626 GCA_900319655.1 uncultured Eubacteriales bacterium | reverse complement strand
CAAGCGTTTACCCTGTTGAGCAATAAGATTTTTTGAGGGTGGAGTTATCCACCCTTATTTTTTAGCTAAATTGTTTCCTTCGGAAACAGCTAAATTATCTCGCTTTGCTCGATAGCTAAATTGCGCTTACGCGCAGCTAAATTCCTTCGGAGCTGAACTTTAAATCATAAATCAGCTCGCGTCAGCGAATTTAGCTTGGCGAAGCCAAATTTAGCTGCCGCAAAGCGGCAATTTAGCTCGCCGTCAGGCGAAATTAGCTGTCATAGAGGTGACAATATGTTTGTAGATAAAGCCCATATAAAAATAAAAGCAGGTGACGGCGGCGACGGTGCCGTTGCGTTTCACCGTGAAAAATACGTTGCCGCAGGCGGTCCCGACGGCGGCGACGGCGGACGTGGCGGAAACATCGTCTTTGTAGCCGACACCAACCTGTCAACCCTCGCGGACTTTCGCTATAAGCGCAAATATATCGCCAAAAAAGGCGAAAACGGCAAGGGCGGACGCTGTCGCGGCAAAAACGCCGACGACTTGATTATCCGCGTGCCGATGGGTACGCTCATCAAAGAGGAGAGCTCAAACAGAATTCTCGCGGATATCTCCGACGACGAGCCTCACATTGTCGCAAAGGGCGGCAAGGGCGGCTGGGGAAATCCCCATTTTGCCACCCCCGTAAGGCAGGTTCCGAGGTTCGCAAAGCCCGGACTTCCCGGCGAGGAATTTGACGTTGTGCTTGAACTTAAATTGTTAGCCGATGTCGGACTTGTAGGCTTCCCGAATGTCGGCAAAAGCACGCTTATCTCGGTGGTTTCGCAGGCAAAGCCCGAAATTGCCAACTACCACTTCACCACCATCACACCCGTACTCGGCGTGGTATCAATGGGCGAGGGCTCGAGCTTTGTAATGGCTGACATCCCCGGACTAATCGAGGGCGCTTGGCAGGGAACAGGTCTCGGTCATCAGTTTCTCCGCCACATTGAGCGCTGCCGTATGCTCGTTCATATCGTAGATGTTTCGGGCAGTGAGGGCAGAGATCCCAAAGAGGACTTTGACGCGATTAATTCCGAGCTCGAAAAGTTCAATCCCGAGCTTGCCGAAAGACCGATGATTGTCGCAGGCAACAAGTGCGATATGGCTACCGACGAGCAGATTGAGGAGTTTAAGCAGTACGTGACGGAAAAGGGCTACGACTTTTTTCCGATTATGGCGGCTATCCGCTACGACGTCGACTCTCTGCTTAAAAAAATTCAGGAAATGCTCTCACAGCTTCCGCCGATTGCGCGGTATGAGGCAGAGCCTGCGCCTGTTTTGACCGTCGAGGACTTTGACGACCACAGCGTTACAATCAAGAATGTTAACGGAATTTACACTGTCGAAGCCGATTGGCTCTTGCAGGTTATGCGCGGAATCAACTTTGACGATTACGAGAGCTTAAATTACTTCCAAAGAGTCCTGACAAACGGCGGCGTTATCGAGGCTCTGAAGGAAAAAGGCTGTCAGGACGGCGACACCGTGTCGATTTACGACTTGGAATTTGAGTTTATCAGTTAAGAAATCATTTAAAGCCTCCCCC
>ONPH01000224.1:0-1039 GCA_900319655.1 uncultured Eubacteriales bacterium | reverse complement strand
AAATGGGCGTAGCCCAAAAGGGTTGCCGTTTTCGCCAGAAAAAGGTGTCACGGCATTTTTGCCGTGACGGAGGGGGCAGACGTTGAGCTTTTGCCACGTTATGAATTGAAACGGAAAACTCGCGTTTAATCACACTAAGCCCCCTCAGTCGCTTCGCGACAGCTCCCCCATAATAAATGATGGGGGAGCCTTTAAAAGGAGAATATTATGAACCAAACTACACATACTAAAGCAGACGGATATTCTCCGCTTACCCTTGCGTTTTTGGGCGACGGAGTTTACGATTTGCTCGTGCGCGAGGCGCTTGTGAACCGTGCAAACCGCCCGGCAGGCGAGCTCAACCGCCAAAAGGTGGCTATGGTAAATTGCAAGGCTCAGGCGCAGTTCAGCGAGCTTTTAATGCCGATGTTAAGTGAAAAGGAGCTTGCCGTGTATAAGCGCGGCCGTAACGCCGCTCCCAAATGCACGCCGAAAAACGGCTCGGTTGCCGATTATCACAGCGCGACGGGCTTGGAGTGAGGCTTTTCAAAAACTCAATAACCGATTATATCATCATCGCCCTCGGCGCGTCGGTTTACGGCGCGTCAGTGGCGGTTTTTACTTCAAAAAACAACATCGCGCCCGGCGGACTTACAGGAATTGCCACAATGCTCAACTTCCTTTTCGGTCTGCCGATAGGCGCGATGATTTTTGTTATGAACATTCCGCTTTTTGTCTGGGCGTATTTTGACAACGGAAGGAATTTTCTGCTCAAAACCGTAATCGGTACTGCGCTTGTGTCGGTCTTTATCGACATTTTTCAAGCGGTTTTGCCGTACTACAGCGGCAGCGTAATGCTCGCCTCAATCTTCGGCGGAGCAGTTTCAGGCTTAGGTCTCGGGCTGATTTTCAGCAGGGGCGGCTCAACGGGCGGAACGGACATCATCGCGCTCAATATCAACAAACGCCTTCCGCACATCTCGACAGGCAGGCTGATTTTAATTGCCGACGCGGTTGTTTTGCTCCTTGCCGCCTTGGTTTACGGAAATATCGAGAGCGC
>ONPH01000178.1 GCA_900319655.1 uncultured Eubacteriales bacterium | reverse complement strand
ACGAAGAGAGATACCGCGCTCTGCTCAATAACGTAGAGACCGCCAAGGTGTTTGAAAAGAGCGAGGTAAAGGTTTGGGAGTGCCGCAACTGCGGTCATATCGTAGTCGGCACAAAGGCTCCCGAGGTTTGTCCTGCATGCGCTCATCCGCAGAGCTTCTTCGAGGTTCACGCCGAAAACTATTAATTTAATTTCAGATTAAAAGGGGCGGGTTTTTCCCGCCTCATTTATTTTATTAACACTGCAACAAATCACTTGCAAAATCTACCATATTGATATATAATGGTTGGAGATTACATCAAAGGACTGAAAAAATATGCTTGAATTAAAAAATATTACCTTTACGGTTGACGATAACGGCGAGCAAAAGACGATTATCAAGGATTTGAGCCTGACTATCGAAAACGGCAGGTTTGTCGTAATCACAGGCCCCAACGGAAGCGGAAAGTCAACTCTCGCGCGTATCATTATGGGAATTGAAAGCCCCACGTCCGGCAAAATCTACTTTGACGGCAAGGATATTACTGATTTAGGCATAACCGAGCGCGCAAGGCTGGGTATCAGCTTTGCCTTCCAGCAGCCCGTACGCTTTAAGGGAATCAAGGTTCACGATTTGCTCAGAATTTCCTCGGGCAAGGAACTGAGCGTAGCCGAGGCTTGCTCCTATCTTTCAGAGGTAGGTCTTTGCGCGCGTGACTACGTAAACCGCGAGATCAACTCCTCGCTTTCGGGCGGAGAGCTAAAGCGTATTGAAATCGCCACTCTTTTAGCCAGAAGCACCAAGCTCAGCGTATTCGACGAGCCCGAGGCAGGAATTGACCTTTGGAGCTTCCAGAACCTTATCCGCATTTTTGAGAATATGCGCAGCGACATCAAGGACAGCTCAATCGTAATTATCTCCCACCAGGAGAGAATTTTAAGAATTGCCGACCAAATCGTTCTCCTAACAAACGGAGAAATCAAAAAGACAGGTACAGCCGACGACGTTCTGCCTGAGCTTATCGGCACAACCGCGGCGGTCAACGCCTGCGAAAAATTAAAGTAAGGGGGCAGGAACGTGCTTAATTTAGACGAAATTCAAAAGAGCTTAATGGCGGAGGTTGCCGACATTACCGACGTTCCCGCCGGAGCGTATAACTTCAGAGTAAACAGCGAGCTTGCCGGCAGAAGCACTACCGACAACATCAATATCGTCACCAAAGAGGGTATGCCCGGCATTGATATTTTCATCAAGCCCAACACAAAAAACGAGAGCGTGCATATCCCCGTAGTAGTCAGCGAATCGGGAATTAAAGAGACGGTTTACAACGACTTTTTCATCGGTGATAATTGCGACGTTGTAATCGTAGCAGGCTGCGGAATTGACAACTGCGGCACTCACGACTCACAGCACGACGGTATTCACCGCTTTTACGTCGGCAAGAATTCAAAGATAAAATATGTAGAAAAGCACTACGGCTCGGGTAACGGCGAGGGTAAGCGAATCCTCAACCCCGTTACCGAGGTTTATATGGAAGAAAACAGCGTGATGGAGATGGAAATGGAGCAGATTAAGGGCGTAGACTCCACCGAACGCAACACCATTGCCGAGCTTAAGGCAAACGCAAAGCTCATCGTCAAGGAGCGCCTGATGACTCACGGCAGTCAAACGGCCGTAAGCGGCTATAAGGTATCGCTCAACGGCGAGGGCTCTAACGCCGACGTTGTGTCGCGTTCCGTAGCAAGGGACAATTCCTCTCAGACCTTCAACGCCTGCATTGCAGGCAACGCGCCCTGCAGCGGTCACACCGAGTGCGACTCAATCATTATGGACAACGGCAAAATCCTCGCTATTCCGTCGCTTGAAGCAAACGACGTTGACGCAATGCTTGTCCACGAGGCGGCAATCGGCAAAATCGCAGGCGACCAGCTTGTTAAGCTTATGACTCTCGGTCTTACCGAGGCAGAGGCGGAGGAGCAGATTATCAACGGCTTCCTCGGCTGATATATTTAAAAGTATTGCAACCGCTGCTTTTACGGCAACGGTTGCTTTTTGTTATCTATTCAAAATATATACGCCTAAGTTGAGGTAGCTTGCGAACAGTACCCACGCAAGGTACGGAATTTGCAGATAACCTGCGGTTTTGTACCGCCTGTAAAACTTGACAATCATAGCGATTACGAGCACGTCAAGCAAAATTATCCAGAAGAACGCGAACAGTCTCCACTGCAAAATAAAGAACGCGATTGGCCAAAGCAGGTTAACGCCGAGCTGAACAAAGTAAATCAGGTTTACTTCATTGTCCGCAAGCGCCCTTGTCTTTAACATTCCGTACGACACGCCCATTAAGATATATAAAATTGACCAGACGATGGGGAAGAGTATCCCGGGGGGAGAAAGCGGCGGCTGATTGAGCTGATCGTAATTCATACTGCCCGATATCAAGAACCCGACAAGTCCGCCAAGCGCAATCGGAATGATGATTGATATGACATAAGTTTTAACTTTCGACATAGTTTTCACCCGTTTCATAGTGTTTTCAAGCTTAATATATGTACTTTGAAATAAAAATATGCATATTCTGTTGCATTTGATATTGAAAAGACTATAATTATGTGATAGAATTAGTTTGTTTATACTATACGCACGCAAATGCGCGGTATACTAAAATAATAATGAGGGGATTTAATGGAACAGAAAAGAAATTCATTTTCGGGTTCAATTGGATTCGTGCTCGCGGCGGCGGGCTCGGCGGTC
>ONPH01000114.1 GCA_900319655.1 uncultured Eubacteriales bacterium | reverse complement strand
AGACAGGATGATTTCGCTGCAGAAGTTGCTTCAATGGTAAAATAATTTTATCCAGGATTAATCGTGCGATAAAGCCGTTTGGTTTTATCGCACTTTTTTTCTGCAATTTGTTATGGTTTTGTTGCAGTCTGTTTGTTATAATTGCTTTAGAAAAGTTAAAAATCAATCCGATATGTAAAATTTGGTTATTTTTAACGAAAAATACGTGACAATAGAAAAGATATGTATTATAATTAAAGAGTATTAGCAATTTATCAAAGAGAAAGGAAGATTAACGTGAACGACATTATCAGCAAAATCAGACAAAACGTAATTTCTTACCCCGATTTTACAATAATTGTAGATCAGGGAGAAAACAATTCCTTTACTTACGCGGAATTTGACGCTTACGCGCGTAAAATTGCCGCTAAGCTAAGCAAAATGGGCGTTAAAAGCCGGGATTTTGTTACAATTGAGCTGCCTCGTAATAAAGAATATATCGCCTCTATGTACGCTGTTTGGATGGTAGGCGCGGCGTTTGCTCCGTTGTCGCCCTCATATCCCGAGGAGCGTTTGGAGTATATACGCGGTAACTGCGGTGCTAAGGCGGTTATCAACGATAAGTTTTTGCGTGGAATTGAAAACGAAACTCCTTTGCAGGAACTCGCTGTTCCAAACCCCGAAGATCCTTCACTTTTGATTTATACCTCGGGCTCAACAGGAAAGCCCAAGGGCGTGCTCCATTCGCACGCGAGCATTACCGATTCGGTTATGCGCTACGTTAGTTATGCGGATACCCCCGAAGGCGCTCACGCGGCTTTAGGCGCACCGTTTACCTTTGTTGCGTCAGTTCAAGGTGTTTTCGCGCCTCTCTGCGCCCGTATAATTGCGTATTTAATGCCGTTTGAAGCAATGCGCGATCCCGTATTGCTTGCTGAGTATGTAGAGGAAAATCAAATTAACCGTACCTTTATCAGCCCTAAAATGCTTAAGGTGTTTAAGCAAAAGGGCGATTGCCTGCGCACTGTCTTTACAGGAAGCGAGCGAGTATCCAATACCGCCAGCGATGAATTTGATATTTATGTAATGTACGGACAGACCGAATCCGCAGGCGCTGTTCTCGCGTTTAAGATAGACAAGCCGTACGAAAACACTCCGATTGGTAAGCCTATCGGTGATGTACGCACATATATTCTCGACGAAAACGGAAACGAGGCTGACGAAGGAGAGCTCTGCCTTGCAGGTATCTTTGCCGACGGCTATGTAGGCTTGCCCGACCAAACCGCTAAAACCTTTGTCGATAATCCCTTTATGGAGCAGGACGGCTTTGCAAAGCTGCTTAAAACAGGCGATATTGTCAAAAAGGGCGAGGACGGCAATATTATCTACCTCAACCGCAAGGACTGGATGGTAAAAATCAACGGTCAGCGTGTTGAGCCCGGCGAGATTGAAGCGATTATCAAGCAGACAGACGGTATTCACGACGCGGCTCTTAAGGACTTTAAGAACCAGTACGGCCAGGTTTACCTTGTGGCTTATTATGTTGAGAGTTTGCCCATAAATCCCGACGAGCTTAAAGCCGATATCGCGCAAAAGCTTCCTTCATATATGATTCCTGCTTTCTTCGTAAAGCTCGACAAGCTTCCTGTTAACCAAAATGGCAAGCTTGACAGAAACGCGCTTGCAGCTCCCGAGGCAGGCAGCTTCAAGAACGAATATATCGCGCCTGAAACCGATATGCAGAAGGTTCTCTGCTCAGCGTTTGAGGACATTCTCGGCGTAGAGAATGTCGGCGTTGACGATGATTTCTTCGCTCTCGGCGGCGATTCGATTAAGTGCGCCATGGTATCGGAGAAGTGCGGAGTTTATAAGATTACCACTGCCGATATCTTCTCAGGCAAAACTCCGAGGATGATTGAGCGCCTGCTTATTCAGAAGGCGAGCAGAAAAGAGCGCGTAAAGAAGGAGAAAAAGGCGAGAGTTTATCCGCTTACACCGTCCGAGCGCGGAATGTACCTTGAGCAGAAGATTAACGAAAACTCAACGGTTTACAACCTCAACATCGCCGCGATTATCAAGGGCTCGGATTTAGAGACTATTAAAAAATCCATGACAGCCGTATTTAAGGCGCACGAGGCGTTTACCTCTTATTACGGAGAGGAAAACGGACTGCCCGTCCGCATTTTGACCGATAAAACGCCCGAAATTGCTGAGAAAACCGCTTCTTCACGCGAGGAAGTTATTAAAATAATCGACGAATACGCAGTACCGTTTAATCTTAATACGGCAATTCCCGTTCGTCCGACTCTTTACTCTGTAGCCGACGGCAGCGTGATTTTGCATATGGCAATTCACCACATTGCCTTTGACGGCGGTTCGGCAAAGACCTTTGTTCAGGAGCTTATTGACGGCTTGAACGGCAAAGAAGTAACCGCTTCGGAAATTGATTTGTCAGATTTGTACGACGACAGCCTTAATGCTAAGTACGAGAGCGGTATGGATTTCTACCACGAGCTGTTTGCCGACGGTGTTCCTGTTAACGAAATGCCTGTAAAGGGTAAGCGCCCGAAGGTGCATCCGCTTTCCGACAGGGAGATTACATTTGACTATAACAACGATGAACTAAAAAATATAGACAACACCGCACGCTTTTTCAGCGTTACCGAGTTTGAGCTTATCTTCTCGGCGGTTTCAATGGTGCTCGGAAAATACACCGCTTCCGAGGACGTAGTGCTCGGAATTCCGACAAATATGCGCCCGGCAGACGCCGACAACGTAATCGGTATGTTTGTAAATACCGCTCCGGTTCGCGTTAAACCTCAGAGAACAGCTTCGCTTAGCGACTATTTGCAGTCGGTAAGCACCGCTGTTCGCAACGCAACCTACGGCGCATATCTGCCGTTTGAGGATGTTGTCGCTGAATTTGTTAAACAGCGTGACGAATCTCGCAATCCGATGTTTGACGTGAGCGTAAACTTTATGTGGAATCCGCCTGCGTACGACAAGGACGGCTTGAGTGTTGAGCTTTATTCTCCGCTCCAAAAAATGAGCCGCGACATCGGCATTGTTATCCGCAAGGGAGCAAAGGGACTCCATTTTATGGTTCAGTACTCCTCAGAGCTCTTTGAGGACGCTGTTGTTGAGAACTTTATCGGTCAGCTCAAGCACACCTTAAGTCTGCTCGGCGGCAACACAAAGACCGTCCGCGACGCTCTGGCTTTGCCTGAGGAGCAGAAGGCGGTTCTCGACGGCTTTAAGACCGAGGCAAAGGCTGAACTCAGCGAAACACTCTTACATAAAATGTTTGAGCGCAGTGCGGCAGAAAACGCTGACAAGACTGCGTTAATCGCCAAGGATGCTGCCTTAACATACCGCGAGCTCAACGAAAAAGCGAATATTGTCGCTAACAACCTGATTGACAGAGGAATTAAAACTGGCGACAGCGTAGCGCTCTTGCTTCCGAGAGAAAGCTGTTTCTTTGCTTGTCTGTTCGGAGTTAACAAGGCAGGCGCGGCGTTTATTCCGTGCGATCCGCAGTACCCCGCAGACAGAATTAACCATATCATCGCTGACAGCGAGGCTTCATTCATTATCACTACAAGCGACAAGCTCGCTGATTATCCCGCGGAAAAGGCGATTGACGTTGCTGATATTATTATCGGCAACAAGACCGATAACCCTGATGTTGAAATGAGCGACCGCGAGCTTAGCTATATGATTTACACCTCCGGTTCAACAGGCAAGCCCAAAGGCGTTATGCTCCATCACAGGGGTATCTGCAACTACCTCACTCCGCACCCTGCTAACTCGCATATTTACTATCTTAAAAATAATGTAACTACATATCTATCAGTAACAACTGTTTCGTTCGATATGTCGTTTAAGGAGCACACAGCGTCGTTCTGCAACGGCAAAACACTTGTCTTTGCCGCCGAGGATGAGATGAACGATCCGCGCGCACTTGCCGAGCTGATGGACAAATACAGCGTTGACTGTATCAACGCAACTCCGTCGCGTTTACAGCAGTATATGGACTATGAGCCGTTTAAGAACGCTCTTGCAAAGTGCAAGCTCGTTATGTCAGGCGGTGAGGGCTATCCGATTTCACTTCGCGACGATATTAAGAAGTGCTCGTCAGACATAAAGATTGTCAACACCTACGGCCCAACCGAGATTACCGTATCATGTAACGCGGCCGATTTGACCGACGCCGAGTATGTAACCGTCGGCAGACCGCTCCTTAACTACAATGAAATTATTGTCGATAAATTTGGTGATACATCGCCGTACGGCGTAATCGGCGAGCTGTATATCGGCGGTATCGGCGTT
>ONPH01000034.1 GCA_900319655.1 uncultured Eubacteriales bacterium | reverse complement strand
CTCGAGGATTCCTTCGCCTGCAACTTTAACGTTCTTATCGGCGGAGTTCCGATGGTACTCGGTGTAAAAGAGCTGCTCGAAGAATGGATTGCGTTCAGAATAGAGTGCGTAAAGCGCAGAACCTACTATGACCGCACCAAAAAAGCTGACAAGCTACACCTCTTAAAAGGTCTTGAAAAAATCCTGCTCGATATTGACAAGGCGATTAAGATTATCCGCGAGACCGACGAGGAAATTGAGGTTGTACCAAACCTTATGATTGGCTTTGGTATTGACAAAACCCAGGCTGAATACGTCGCTGAAATCAAGCTCAGACACCTCAACCGCGAATACATCTTAAAGCGTACTCAGGATATTGAAAATCTCGAAAAAGAAATCGCAGAGCTCGACGATATTCTAAAGAGCAAGGCGAGAGTAAAGACGATTATTGTCAAGGAGCTCAAAGCGATTGCCGATAAATACGATCAGCCGCGCCGCAGCCTGATTATCTACGAGGATACAGCGGTTTACGTTGAGGAAAAGGAAACCGTTGACGACTTTGCGTGCACGTTCTTCTTCACAAAAGAGGGCTATTTTAAGAAGATTAAGCCCTTGTCGCTTAGAATGGGAAGTAATCAAAAGCTGAAGGACGGCGACGAAATTATCCAGACCATTGAGCTTTCAAACGACTGTGACTTGCTGTTCTTCAGTGATAAAGCTCAGGTTTATAAGGCGAAGGCTAACGACTTTAGTGATACCAAGGCAAGCGCTTTGGGCGATTACGTAGCCGCCAAGCTTGGAATGGACGAGGGAGAAAACGCAGTTTATATGGTTGCTACAAAGGACTACAAAGGCATTATGCTCTTCGGCTTTGAAAACGGCAAGCTTGCAAAAATTCCGCTTGAATCCTATGCAACTAAAACAAACCGCAAAAAGCTGACAAACGCTTATTCCGACAAATCAAGACTTGCCACAGCATTGTTTATTGATGAGGATAAGGATATTCTGTTAAAGGCTTCATCGGGAAGAATGTTGCTTGTTCACACAGGAGCTCTCGCTCTTAAAACCACAAGGTCAACTCAGGGCGTAGCTGTTATGAAGCTCAAAAAAGGCCATACACTCTTTGAAATTACAGAATACAAAGAGGGAATGTTCAAAAAGCCTCAGCGCTACCGCACACGTTCACTGCCTGCGCTCGGAGCAATGCCGTCAAGCGACGACAGTATGGACGAACAGCTTTCTCTTATATAAAATATAATTTATTTGTAAAAATTTAAAAAATCCCTTGAAAAATGAATTATATTATGTTAATATGTATAAGTTGAATGATAATTTTTAGCGGTATTCGCAAAATGAAAGGAAGATAAATATGAATGCTTTGGGTATCGTACTCGGTATTGTACTCGCTTTAGTTTCAATCGCAATTATTGTTGTTATTATTTTACAGGAAGGTAACCAGCAGGGCATCGGCGTTGTTACAGGTGCCGCGGATTCATACTTCTCCAAGAACAAGGCTCGCTCAATCGACGCGTTCCTCTCACGTTGGACAAAGGTATTTGCTGCTGTATTTGTTCTTTTTGTAATTGCCCTCAACGTGCTTTCTTACTACAATCTTCTGTAATATAACATAACAAAAACATCTAACGCATATAATAGACTGTCGGTATCGGCAGTCTATTTTTATTTTGCGGAGATGTTTATATGCCTTGGTGGGGAATTGTACTTATTTTATCGGGATGTCTTATCCTTTTCGGAGCGCTTCACTTTTTCTCGGGGAAAAAGCATCCTTTCAAAAGAGCGCTTTTGTCGATGGTAATAGGAGCGTTAACGCTGATAGCCGTTAACCTCAGCTCAGGCTTTACAAATGTTTACATACCGGTCAGCCTTTTATCCGTACTTGTTTCGGTAATCGGCGGCGTGCCCGGAGTAACGCTAATGCTTGTGCTTAATATTTTCTTTTAAAAAGAAAACTGTCACCCCACCGGATGACAGTTTTTGTATTATAAATCATTAAACTCCGTGGTCGAGATTTTCCCAACCGCTGTTTTCGTAACGCACAAGGATATAATCTTCTTTTTTCTCAGTGCTATCCTTATCCGTATAACTCACGTCAAATTGCACTATGTCCTTAATGCTTCCTGCTCTGTCGGGATCTAAATACCTAAAAAGATTATTCTCGCGTTCCTTTTCGTTAGCGTCATCATTATAGCTGATACAGTTTAGCGTACAGCCGTCATAATTCATCATAAAATAAGTCTTGGTTATGTTTGCGGCGGTGGTAAGCTCCTTTTCGCTATACCTTTGCGAAGGCGTCAGCATAATATTTGCTTTGCTAACGTTACCGCAGCCGCAAATGGTTATCATAATTATAACGGCAAAAATAAACGCGATTAGTTTTTTCATAAAATATCCTTTATCAGTCAATCTGTCCGTAAACCTCTTCAAGCGCCTCGCCGACGCTCTCTCTGTCCTTTGTCATTAGCGCGAGCATTGACTTATACACGGTGGATGGGTAGCTTAAAAAGCTCTTTTTAATAATCTCCGCCTGATCAATATCAGGCGCGTACAGCGTAAAGCTGAGCATATCAACGTCACCGCCTGAAACAGTACACTTTACATTAAAGCCGTTTTCGGTCTTTTCAATATCGACATAATTCTCCCTTGCGGTCTTTTTATCGGCAAGCAGCTTAATCGCACATTTTAGTGCTTTGTCCTTTACCGAATAAGCAACGGTAGAGTCAAGCTGCATGGCAATCATCCTGCCGTTTTCGCTGAGAGTATAGGTCTGCTCACCGTCAACGCTGTCCGCTTCAACCAAGCTCTTATCCGAAACAAGCTCGTCAAAAGCCGCGCTTACCTCAAAAAAGTTCGCAAGCTCGTCCTCTCTTATAGCTTCAATCACCAAATCTCTGCTCATATTTTCTTTTACAGAATAATAGAGATAACAAATCAAGGTTTTTATCTCATATTTACTTCTTAGTCCGCCGGGAGCAATTCCCTCGTCAAAGGTATTAAACAACATATAAATCACCTTCAAGCTTAAATATATAAGCTATTATAGCACATAATATTACAAAAGTGTAGTATAAACCGAAAATTATTTGACTGTTAATTTGCAATATGGTATTATTATGATAAATAAGGAAAGGAGCTGTGGTATGGAAAAGTATATGCCTTTTATTTGGATAGGATTTGCAATTGTAATGGCAATTTGCGAGGCTGCGACAACTCAGCTTGTATCCATTTGGTTTGTTGTCGGGGCGGTAGCGGCTGCGGTAACTACAATTTTCACTCCGAACATCTTTATTCAGCTCATTGTATTTTTGGCTTTTTCAGCCGCCGCCTTGTTAATAACAAGGCCGATTGCTAAAAGGTTGAAGAACAAGACGAACACTGTCGGAACAAATGCCGACAGATTAATCGGAAAAACAGGCGTTGTAATTTCGGAGATTAAATCGAATTTGGACGTCGGACAGGTCAAGGTGATGGGGCAGAAGTGGAGCGCAAAATCCGACTACGCGCCTATTGCCGAGAACACAAAGGTAACAGTGCTTGCAATCGAGGGAGTAAAGCTGATTGTAAAGCCCGAAATTAAGGAGGATTAATTATGCCGATTGTTGGAATTATTATTTTTAGTATTATTGCTCTGATAATTTTAATCTTAATTGTCAGAAACATCAAGATTGTGCCCCAGGCTCACGCGTTTGTAATCGAGCGCCTCGGAGCATACCATACAACATGGGAGACAGGACTTCACCTTAAAGTTCCGTTTATCGACAGAATTTCAAGGAAGGTTTCTCTTAAAGAGCAGGTTGTGGATTTTCCTCCGCAGCCGGTTATCACACGCGATAACGTAACAATGCAGATTGATACCGTAGTTTACTTTGAAATTACCGATCCTAAGCTCTACACCTACGGCGTTGAACGTCCGCTCAGCGCGATTGAGAACCTCACCGCTACAACTCTGAGAAATATCATCGGTGATTTGGAGCTTGATAACACACTTACATCGCGCGATACAATCAACGACAAAATCAGAATTATTCTTGACGAAGCCACTGACGCTTGGGGAATAAGAGTAATCCGCGTTGAGCTCAAAAACATCCTTCCTCCGCGTGAAATTCAAGACGCAATGGAAAAGCAAATGAAGGCAGAGCGTGAGAGACGTGCTCGTATTCTTGACGCCGAGGGTGAAAAGCGCAGTCAAATCCTCGTTGCCGAGGGCTTGAAGGAATCTGCTATTCTCAAGGCAGACGCCGTTAAGGAGCAGAAAATCCGCGAGGCGCAGGGTGAAGCCGAAGCGATTATGACGGTTCAAAAGGCTAATGCCGACGCGCTTAAGATGCTCAACGAAGCCGCGCCTACCGATAAAATCATTCAGCTCAAAAGCCTTGAGGCGTTTGCAAAGGCTGCCGACGGACAGGCGACAAAGATTATCATTCCGTCCGACATTCAGGGACTTGCCGGCTCGGTTACTGCGATTAAAGAGATTTGGCAGGATAAAAAATAAATTTTAGGTGATTTTTTGTACTGGATACATTTACTCTGGTATTTCATTATAATTTCATTTCTCGGCTGGCTTTTCAGCAGTCTTTATCACTTTTTCAGCGAGAAAAAGTTTTACGATAATGGATTTTTAACACTCCCGTTCTGTCCTGCATACGGAGCGGGAGCGGTGATTTGCTATGTTGTTTTTAAGCCGTTAACGGATAATTTTTTGATTATCTTTATCGGCTCAGCTTTGCTGTTGTCATTTTTCACGGTTATCGCAGGCTTTATCGGTAAAAAAATTCTCGGCTGTAAGCCTTGGGATTACTCCAATTTGAAATTCAATATCGGCAGTTACCTGACATTTCCATTTGTTGTTATTATGGGACTCGGCGGCGTGTTCTGCGTAAAAATTCTCATTCCCATGCTCAGATTGGGAATTGTCAAAATCCCCGATATAGTCAGCCTGGTTGTGTCTTTGTCAATTGCTCTGCTTATGCTTATTGACTATGTTTTATCTTTTGTCACCATTCACAGGCTCAAAAAGCGCCTTAAAATCGCAAAATACGACGCTGAGTTTTTGGACGACAAGGAAAGCGCCGAACAGCTTAAGGAGCTTGAACACAACTATAATAAAATTTTCACCAACACCATTCTCCGCAAAAGAATGGTGCACGCATTTCCTGAGCTTAAGCATACTGCGTATATTAAAAAAATCACGGATAAGCTTGACGAAATCAAAGAGGATAACAAAAAAGAATTCGACCAGTTCTATGAGAATAAAAAGCAAAAGCCGTTTGCATCCGGCTTTTGCTTTGAAAAGCTTTTTATTCTGTTTTTGGTAGGTTCTTTTGTGGGAACCTGTATCGAAACAATCTTCGCGCTTATTGTCGAAGGTCACTTTGAATTAAGAGTAGGCGTGGTATACGGCCCGTTTATTCCTGTATACGGCGGCGGAGCTGTGCTTTTAACCACCGTACTTTACAGACTTTACAAGCTCAGCGATACGCTTATTTTCATTATCAGCGCGGCACTCGGAGCATTTTTTGAATACATATGCTCCTGGGGACAAGAGACATTCTTGGGAACCGTGTCATGGGATTACAGCGATATGCCGCTTAATATCGGCGGAAGAACCTGCCTTTTGTATTCGCTTTTCTGGGGATTTTTAGGCTTGGTATGGATACGCTACATCTATCCTTTTGCGTCGAAGCTTATCGAGAAAATCCCCAAAAAACAGGGCTCGGTTATAGTTGTGGTTGTATTCATCTTTATGCTGTACAACGCTTTTGTTTCGGTATCGTCGATTTACCGTTGGAATCAGCGTGCGGTCGGCAATCCGCCTGCAAATTCTTTTGAAAGATACATCGACCATCATTTTGACGATAAAAAGATGAAAACGCTGTTTCCGCATATGCGCGACGGCGATACCTTGGAAGAACTGCAAAAGAATAAACCTGAAAACGCAAAAACAAAATGAATACTTAGGGCAGAGCAATCTGCCCTTTTTTGATTATAATTCTTTTACGCTATTGAAATTTGACATTATTTTTTATATAATAAATAAGTTAAAATATACGTAATAATTCAGATTAATTTTAAGGAGTAATGATATGAAAAAGGTAGCAATCATAATGGGTTCGGACAGCGATTTTCCCGTTGTTCAAAAGGCGGTAAAAAAGCTTAAGGAGTTTGATGTTCCGTATGAGGTTCACGTAATGAGCGCTCACAGAACACCCGACAAGGCGATTGAATTCTCCGCAAACGCAAAGAAAAACGGCTTCGGCGTAATTATCGCGGCGGCAGGAATGGCGGCGCACCTTGCAGGCGTTTTAGCGGCAAAGACCACACTGCCTGTAATCGGAATTCCCTGCAAATCCGCTCAGCTCGACGGTATGGACGCGCTTTTGGCAACTGTTATGATGCCCACAGGTATTCCCGTAGCGACAGTTGCGGTTGACGGCGCGGCAAACGCTGCAATCCTCGCGGTAGAAATGCTCGCTCTTTCAGACGATACTCTCGCTCAGAAGTTAGAGGATATGAAGCTTGAAATGGAAAAAGGCGTTGCTGAAAAAGATTTGGCAATGCAGACTAAGGTGGCTGAGCTATAATGACAAAATACGTTAACATAGACGAGCGCCTTGACAAGGCGAACGATGAGTGCGGAGTTTTCGGTATATATAATAACGACGACCTCGACACCATCGCTATTACTCACGACGCGCTTTACGGACTGCAGCACCGCGGTCAGGTAAGCGCAGGTATCACCGTAAATAAAGACGGCAATTTTTCTACAATCAAAGAGCTCGGAATGGTTTCCGAGGTATTCACCGACAAGGTTTTGCAAAAGCTTCAAAGCGGCAAAATCACCGTCGGTCACGTTCGTTACACTCTGAGCCAAAGCCTTGACCGCGCGGCTAATCAACCGCTTGTGTTAAGGTACAAGGAAGGCTCAATCGCAATTTCGAGTAACGGTTCAATCACGAACTTTCCCGAGATAAGAAAGGATTTGGAACGCGGAGGCGCGATATTCCAGTCCAACTCTAACGCCGAGCTGATGGCGTACGTAATCGCCACCGAGCGCTGTTCTACGGATGACCTCGAGCAGGCAGTGCTCAACGCCATGAAAAAGCTCGAAGGCGCGTATTCAACTGTAATCTGCGCTCCCACAAGGCTTATCGCGTTCAGGGATAAATTTGGTTTCAGACCGCTTTGTATGGGCAAGCTCAAAAACAGCTATGTCTTTTCATCCGAAAGCTGCGTTTTCGACAGCATCGGCGCTGAATTCGTAAGGGACGTTAAGCCCGGCGAAATGCTCGTGGTTGACGAGGACGGACTTCACAGCTATATGATGGAGACTGAGCCTGTCAAAACCTCGCTTTGCCTGTTCGAGTATGTTTATCTCGCAAGACCTGACAGCGTAATCGACGGCGTAAGCGTTCATAGTGCGCGGTTAAAGGCAGGCGAGCTGCTCTTTAAGGAATACCCGATTGAAGCCGATATGGTCTGCGGCGTTCCCGATTCGGGAATTATAGCCGCCGAGGGTTACGCAAAGGCTTCAAATATTCCGTACGGTATGGGCTTTATGAAAAACAAGTTCATCGGTCGTAAGGTCGGCACGGGTATGGATAAAAAGAAACGTCTTATGCAGACTAAGCTCACGGCGTTAAAGTCAAATGTAGAGGGCAAGAGGATAATTGTTATCGACGACTCGATTATCAGGGGAGAGACCTCGCAGCACATTGTCAATCTTCTAAGAGACGCAGGCGCAAAAGAGGTTCATATGCTTGTAAGCTCTCCGCCGTTTGTATTTCCGTGCTACTTCGGCATCGACATAAACGACAAAGAAAACCTTATCGCGAACAGAATGACCAAGGAGCAGATTTGCGCTGAAATCGGCGCGGATTCGCTCGGATATCTAAGCGTTGAGAGCGTTCGCGAAATCGCAAAGGATGCAGACATAGATTTGTGCGACGGCTGCTTTACCAAGAATTTCAGCGCTAAAGTGCCGACCACATTCTTTGTAGATAAATACGCAAACAAAATCAGTAAAAAGTAACGGAGGAATTTTATGGAAAGCTTTTCAGAGAGTTACAAGGCGGCAGGCGTTGACATTACCGCAGGCTACAAATCGGTTGAGCTTATGAAAAAGCACGTTGCACGCACAAATATCCCCGGCGTTGTATCGGGAATCGGCGGCTTCGGAGGTCTTTTCGCACCCGACTTTAAGGGAATGGAAGAGCCTGTGCTTATCAGCGGAACCGACGGAGTCGGCACAAAAATCAAGCTCGCGTTTTTGCTTGACAAGCACAACACAATCGGTATTGACTCCGTTGCTATGTGCGTTAACGATGTAATCTGCTGCGGAGCAAAGCCGCTGTTTTTCCTTGATTATATCGCAATCGGAAAGAACATTCCCGAAAAGGTAGCCTCAATCGTCGAGGGTATCGCTGAGGGCTGCGTTCAGTCGGGCTGTGCGCTTATCGGCGGAGAAACCGCCGAGCATCCCGGTCTTATGCCCGAGGATGAGTACGACGTTGCAGGCTTCTGCGTAGGTATTGCCGACAAGCCTAAGATGATTGACGGCTCAAAGCTTACACCCGGCGACGTTTTAATCGGCCTGCGTTCCTCAGGCGTCCACTCAAACGGCTTCTCGCTCGTCAGAAAAATCTTCGGAATTGACGAGAACACAATAAATAATACATATCCCGAGCTTGACAAGTCCTTGGGAGAAACACTTTTAACACCTACAAAAATCTACGTTAAGCCGATTTTAGCGCTTATGGAGCAGGTAGATGTTAAGGCTGTTTCCCACATCACAGGCGGCGGATTTTACGAGAATATTCCGCGTATGCTCACCGACGGCCTTGCGGCGAAGATTAAAAAGGACGATATTCCCGTTCTTCCTATCTTCAAGTTAATGCAGAGAGTCGGCAACATCAGCGAGCACGATATGTACAACACCTTTAATATGGGCGTTGGTATGGTAGTCGCCGTATCAAAGGATGAAGCAGACAAGGCGCTTGAGGTTCTCAAAGCAAACGGCGAGGATGCTGTAATTCTCGGCGAAGTAATCGAAGGCGAAAAAGGAGTTGTTTTCGCGTAATGAAAAACATTGTTGTGCTTGTTTCCGGAGGCGGAACAAACCTGCAGGCGCTTATTGACGCGCAGGGAAGGGGAGAGCTTAAAAACGGCAAAATCACCTGCGTTATCTCCTCAAACCCAAACGCCTACGCGCTTGAAAGGGCAAAAAACAACGGCATTGACACCGAGGTTATCAGGAGTAAGGATTTTGCGGAGTTTAACGATTACGATACCGCGCTCACTGAGCTTTTGCAGAGCAAAAATGCCGACGTAGTCGTGCTCGCAGGCTTTATGACAATCCTCGGCAAAAAGGTAATAGGCGCGTTTGAAAACAGAATAATCAACATTCATCCCGCATTAATTCCATCCTTCTGCGGAGAAGGCTATTACGGACTTAAAGTCCACGAGGAAGCGCTCAAAAAGGGCGTTAAGGTAACAGGCGCTACCGCGCACTTTGTTAATGAAGTATGCGACGGCGGCCCGATTATCATTCAAAAGGCAGTTGAGGTAAAAACAGGAGATACGCCTGAAATCCTTCAAAAAAGAGTTATGGAGCAGGCGGAGTGGAAAATTCTCCCCAAGGCTGTATCCCTCTTTTGCGAGGATAAAATAAAGGTTATTGGTAATAAAACCGAGATTTCGG
>ONPH01000044.1 GCA_900319655.1 uncultured Eubacteriales bacterium | reverse complement strand
AAGCGCGTAGAAGTTGTCAATGCAGGGTTTATCGACCTCGTAACAGCAGACCGAGATTGCAGGGCCGACAGCCGCGGTGATATCCGCGGGGTTTGTGCCGTAAAGCCCGGTCATTTTTTTGATTGTCTTTTCGGCAATTCTGCCGACGGTTCCGCGCCATCCGCCGTGGGCAAGTCCGATTGCCCTGTTTTTGGTATCGACAAAATAAAGCGGTGTGCAGTCGGCGTAGTATGTAACGAGCGTAACGCCTGTTTCGTTGGTGATTATCGCGTCAACGCTCTCCATATCGCGCGGCTTGTAAATTCCCACTCCCCTGTCGGCTTTTGTAACGGCGCGTACAAAGGTGTGGTGATTCTGCGCCGAGGCGGTTAAAGACTCAAAATCAAAGCCTGCGCTTTTGCAGAGCCTTTTGTAATTTTCCGTCACGCACTCGGGGTTATCTCCCCTGTTGAACGCGAGGTTCATTGAGGTAAACTCACCCTCGGACACTCCGCCGAGACGGGTTGAAAAGGCGTGATTAATAAATTTTATTTCCGATAAAGAATTATGAGTTAAATACGGCACAGTGTCCGCATTGTTGAGCTTCATAACTTTTGAGTTAAAATTCAATTTATACCTCCAAATAACTTGAAAGAACCTTTAAGTTCTGTTATACTGTATACAGATTTTATTTTCGGGGTGACCACTATGAAAAACAAGCTTTTCGGCAAAAACATTGTTCCCGATTGCGTTTACTGCGACAACGCTTTTTTTGAAAACGGGATTTTCGGCTGTAAAAAGTCAAGACACATTCAAAACAGCAAGTGCAGGGCTTTTAACTACAATCCGCTTTTAAGAGTGCCGACCAAGGTTTCGCTTTACGGCAACTACACCGCCGAGGATTTTAAGCTGTAAAAGATAAAGACTTAATATTATAATACACTGTAGGGTTCGGTCTTGACCGAACCGCGAAAACAACACTTATGTGCTAACGCCGCGGTTCAGTCAAGACTGAACCCTACTTTTGTTTTTACTGAAAGTTTTATGCGAGCTGGAAGTCGAGAATGTAGCTCTCGATTGAAAGCTGAACAACTTCCTTTGCTTTTTCAGCGCCGCTGATTGACTTAATCTGGGTTTCCTTGCCCTTTTCAAGCATTTTGTAAACCTGGAAGAAGTGGCGGATTTCGTCAAAACGGTGCTTGGGCAGCTCCTTGATATCGTTGTAGCCGCTGTAGTTCGGATCGCCTACGGGAACAGCGATAATCTTTTCGTCGTCCTTGTTGTCGTCAATCATTTTAAGCACGCCGATAGGCTTGCACTCAACCAAGGTCATAGGCATAATGGTCTCGGAGCAGAGGACCAAAACGTCGAGGGGATCGCCGTCCTTGGCGTATGTACGCGGAATAAAGCCGTAGTTTGCAGGATAATGGGTTGAGGTAAAAAGAACTCTGTCGAGCTTCAAAAGACCTGTCTCCTTATCCATCTCATATTTATTTTTTCCGCCCTTTGAAATTTCGATTACAGCGTAAAATCTTCCTGCGGTAATTCTTTTTGGGTTAATGTCATGCCAAATATTCATATGCAAGCCTCCCTTAAATTTATACTTTAATTATAAAGAATAGACAGGGTAATGTCAATGATTTATTTCTTTATTTTTTCGATGATTACCTTAATAATCTGAATGAGGATTGTCGGCGCCGCGGCAAGTGCTAAGACAATTCCTGCCTGCGGAGCTACGATGTCGGCAACTGCAAAGAGCGAGTGAAGTCCCGGCACGAAAATTACGAGCGAAAGCAACAGTACTCCGAGCACAAACGCGCCGATACTCGCGAGGTTTGAGGTAAAACCGATTTTGAAAATCGAGCTGTCGGAACGGCAGTTGAAGCCGTGGAAAAGCCTTGCGAGCGTGAGAGTTGCGAATGCCATTGTGCTTGCTACGGCAGGGCTTTGCTGAAGTCCGAGGTAGAACGCTATGATTACCGAAACCGAAATCAAAGCGCCGAGCCCGAACATAAGCGAGGTGAATTTCTTTGTGAGTATTCCCTGCTTGGGATCGCGCGGCTTTTGCGAGAGCAGTCCGTCCTCGGGCGGCTCCATACCGATCGCGATTGCAGGAAGTGAGTCGGTAAGAAGGTTGATAAACAGCAGGTGAACCGGCTCAAACGGCACGGGCAGTGCCAAAAGCGAGGTGAACAAAACGGTGATAATCGCCGCCATATTTCCTGAGAGCAGGAACAAAATCGCGTTGCTGATATTGCGGTAAACGTTACGTCCGTTCGCGACAGCCTTGATGATTGTGGCGAAGTTGTCGTCCTGCAAAATCATCGACGCGGCGTCCTTTGAGACCTCTGTGCCGGTGATACCCATAGCAACGCCGATGTCGGCTTTTTTGAGCGCGGGCGCGTCGTTAACGCCGTCGCCTGTCATTGAGACGATGTTGCCCTTCTTCTGCCAAACCTCGACTATTCTGATTTTATTTTCAGGCGATACACGGGCGTAAACCGAGATTTTCTCGAGCTTTTCGTCAAGCTCCTTGTCGTCCATTGCGTCGAGCTCCATACCCGTTACAGCCATATCGCCTATGCGCATAATTCCGATTTGCTTTGCAATTGCCGAGGCGGTAATTTTGTGGTCGCCGGTAATCATAATCGGCTTAATACCTGCCCTGATTGCGTCGGCAACCGCCTGCTTGCTCTCCTCGCGCGGAGGGTCAATCATCGAGACAAGGCCGAGAAAGGTGTAGCCGTATTCGGTTTCCTCGGTGAGCTCCTCTTTGGTCTCCTTATACGCGAAGGTGAGGACGCGCAGACCTTCTGACGAATATTTGTTATTCTGTTCGAGAATTATTCTTTTGTCTTCATCCGTAATCGGGCGGACAGTGTCCTTCTCCGCTATGCTCACACAGCGGTCGAGAATAGAGTCCAAAGCGCCCTTTGTCAGCACGTGCGGAACGCCGTGGAGAGTGTACTTTGTGCTCATCATCTTGCGGTCGGAGTCAAACGGAACTTCCTCCTCGCGGTCGAGCGTATCGCGGATAATGCCCTCGTCAAGTCCGATGTTACGCGAGGTTTCAATAAGCGCGTACTCGGTCGGGTCGCCTATTCCCTTTCCGTCCACAATGCTCGAATCGTTGTTGAGCACCATATCGTAAATCAGCCTGCGGTGGCTGGGATACTTGATGTCAAGCTGTTCCTCGCGGATGCTCTCGCCTGCGATGAAAATCTTTTGAACCGTCATCTTGTTCTGGGTGAGAGTACCTGTCTTGTCGGAGCAGATTACCGATACACAGCCGAGACTTTCTACCGCCTTCAAATCCTTGATAACGGCGTTTTCCTTTGCCATTTTCTGAGTGCCCATCGCCTGAACGATTGTGACAATAGAGCCCAACGCCTCGGGGATTGCCGCGACGGCAAGGGCTACTGCGTACATCAATGAGCCGATGATATTGTCAAACGACCACTGCCAGCCCTTTTGCGCCATTGACAGCACAAAAACAAGCACGCTGATTGCCATAATTATAATCGCGAGAGTGCTCGAGAACTTGTCGAGGCTCTGCTGGAGCGGAGTTTTTTTCTCCTTCGCGGAGTTCATAAGGTCGGCAATTTTGCCGATTTCGGTGTTCATTCCGGTTGCAGTGACGAGCACCAGTGCTCTGCCGTAGGTTACAAGACTTCCCGAGAACACCATATTTACACGGTCGGCAAGCGGAACTTCGCCGTCGAGGGTTTCGTCGCTTTTATCGACGTTTGTCGATTCACCGGTAAGCGAGCTTTCGTTGACCTGGAGAGAGTAATTGTGGATAATTCTGCCGTCGGCAACGACGAGGTCGCCTGCCTCGAGCACGATGATATCGCCCTCGACTACATTTTTGGAGTCGATTTCAATCTTTTTTCCGTCGCGGATAACCTTTGCGCTCGGGGATGAGAGCGACTTTAGGCTGTCGAGCGATTTTTCAGCCTTAACGTGCTGAACCGTACCGAGCACGGCATTGAGGATAATTACCGCGAAGATTACGATTGTGCTCTCGATATTGCCCGAGAACATCGAGATAATCGCCGCGATTATAAGGATAATTACGAGCAAATCCGCAAACTGGCTGAGGAACACCTGCGGAATGGTTTTCTTTTTGCCCTCGGCAAGCTTGTTTTCTCCGTTTTTCTTTAACAGCTCCGCGGCTTTTTCCGAGCTGAGACCGTCGGTTGTCACGCCAAAGCTGCCCAACGCCTCAGAGCCTGTTTTTTGATACCATTTTACCATACATTACTCCTTCTCGGGGGTTAATAAATAAAAAAGACCTTTATTGCGCTCATACCGAATGCAATAAAAGTCTCGTTCTTTAGAGTATATCCGATACCGCAAGCGGTATGAGATTGACGAAATATACCACGGCTATTGCCGCGAACTACTCCCCTTTATCGTTAAGGCAACACCTCATAATTCTCGGCGCACGCCTTACTTGAATATTATTCCGTCAGCCTTCCCAAAAAATTCTCGGCAAGGCGTCAGCCTTACCTCGATTTTTTGTCCAGCCTGACGAAAAATCTTACTGCGCAATCCGCACACCGTTAATTATGCGGTATTGCCTTATGATTATATCATACCTGATTTTCGTTGTCAACATTTTCATCAGGTTTTGCCTTGTGCGGTTTTTGCTTTTTCGGCTTGCTGACAAGCACTAAAATCAACCCTGCAAAAGCGAGCACGATGCCGCCCATAGACATAAACATACACGCCTTTGCGTTCGACAAAACATAGCCGAAAATAAGCGCTCCTGCGAGAAGTGCGGCGCAGACGAGCAAGAAAATAAATCCGATTTTAAAACAAGCGTTCATTTTTGTTTTCATATCAATCCCTCAAATTACCGGCAATCGCCGCGAAGTCATCTAAGCTGAGTTTTTCCGCACGCGCGTTTGACGGCACATTTGCCGCGGCTAATACCTCGTTAATCTCATCCTTGCTCATTTTAAGCCCTGAGCTAAGCGAATTTGAGATAACCTTTCTGCGCTGTGAGAAAGCCGCCTTGACAACCCTGAAAAACTTTTCTTCGTCGGTTATAACGGGCGGTTCTTTCCTGACATCGAGCCTGATTACGGCGGAATCGACCTTTGGAGCAGGCATAAAGCTGCCTGCGCTTACGTGAAATTGTAAACTCGGCTCGGCGTAGTAGTTGACCGAAACCGTAACCGCTCCGCTCTCGCGCGAGCCGACAGGCGCACAAATCCGCTGTGCGGCTTCCTTTTGAACCATAACCGTGATTGCGGTAACCGGCAGCTTGTCCTCGAGCAGCTTCATAATCACGGGCGAGGTGATGTAATACGGCAGATTGGCGCAGATTACGACCTCCATTCCCGAAAAATCTTCTTCAATTAATTTGTTCAAATCAAGCTCGAGCACGTCGGCATTTATAACTTTTACATTGTCATACTCCGTAAGCGTTTCACCGAGTACGGGGATGAGCCGTTTGTCGAGCTCGACCGCGACAACCTTGTCCGCAAGCTGACAAAGCTCGTTTGTAAGCACGCCGATTCCCGGACCGATTTCAATTACGCCGACTCCCTCGCCTGCTCCCGAAAGCTCCGCCATTCTGGGGCATACAGACGGATTTATCAGGAAGTTTTGACCGAGCGCCTTTGAAAAGGTAAAGCCGTGGCGGTGCAAAATATCTTTAATTGTTCCGATGTCGGAAAGTCCTCTCATTTTAACGTCCTTAATCCTTTCGGATATTTATTTTTGAGCCTGCCGTTTGAAGCCTTGCCGAAGCCCAGCGTAATTCCGTTTACGCACACGGCGCAGTAGCCTTTAACATCGTTCGGCACGTCAATTTCCTCGCCGTGAAGGTACGCCTTTATCTCGGGGCTGTTCACATCAAAATCTACACTTTGAACGCAGTCTGTGATTTTTGCCGAGGCAAAAGCGCTGTGGTGGGGCTCAATGCGGTTTTTGATAATCTCGCCCAAAACCACGCCTGCGCGCAATATGGGCAAGCCTTTCATATCCATATCATAATTCTTCGGAAGAATAATAATCTTGTTGTTCTTTACCTCAATATTCTCCCCGAACGGTCTGTCCTTGAACAGTGAATCGTAAAAGTCGAGGATTTTTTTATCTGCATTTTGTCTGTTCGGGAGCGGCTCGGTTTTATAAGCTTCTCCGCTTTTTCTCAGGCGGACGGCAAAATGTCCCTCGCCGCCGTCCATCGGAAAAATCCTGCGCGCGTATTCAAGGGTAGGTCTGCCGAAGCTCACGCCCGAATCCTCAATGGTAAATTCGGGGTTTTCCTCTAAAAACCGCGTGATAACGCCCTCGTTCTCCTCGTTCGAGAAGGTGCAGGTGGAGTAGACCATAACTCCGCCGTCTTTAAGCGCGGTTTTTGCGCTGTTCAGGATGTTGAGCTGACGTTCGGCACAGCTTTTGACGTGGCTTACGCTCCACTCGGTCTGAGCCGAGCCGTTCTTGCGAAACATTCCCTCGCCGCTGCACGGTGCGTCAACAAGCACCTTGTCAAACTTGCCTGAAAGCCTTGGGCAGAGTACGTCGGGACGCGCGTTTGAGACAACAGCATTACTAATTCCCATCCGTTCAATATTCGATAAAAGAATATTAGCGCGGCTTTTTACAATCTCGTTGCTCCACAAAAGCCCTGTTCTGCCGAGCTTCGCGCCGATTTGCGTGCTCTTTCCGCCCGGAGCGGCGCAGAGGTCGAGCACAAGGTTGCCTTCCTCTACCCCGAGCATTTCAACCGCCGAGGTCGCGGAAGGCTCCTGAACATAAAACGCTCCGCAGTGATGAAGCGGACTGTTGCCAGGCGACTGAACATCGCCTGGAATATAAAAGCCCTCAGCGCAAAACGGCGTTGGTTTAAGCTCGTATCCGATAATGCTTTTTAGTTTTTCGACAGAGCATTTCAGGGTGTTAACCCTAAGTCCTCTGAAATTTTCGCCCTCATAATATTCTAAAAAAGAATTATACTCGTCACCGAGCAGGGCTTTCATTCTATCTAAAAATTCCTGCATAAATTTTCCCGAATCCGAATAATACCGAAAAATACGGTAACAATAATTACCAAAGGAGGTGTTTATCTATGGATAACAACAACACTCAGAACAAAAACACAAAGGGCACTCAGAACTGCGACAACAAAAAGTCCGGCAGCAGTCAGAACAAGAAGGGCTAATGTGATTTTGTCACGCTGAATCGCTTTCGCAAAGCAAGCTGCACAAAGCGCAATTTAGCTCTTAATAGCCCAGCTCCTCGTTAACGATAATAACCTTTATTCTGTTAACGTGCCTTTGCTGGGCACAAACTACATAGTTACAGCAGATTCTGCCGTCTCCGTGACAACCCTCACACAGCTCGGGATTTTCCTTGTTCAGCGACACGCACTGACCTTTTTTTGCGCAGTAGGTGTCGATTCCGAGCCTTACGGTGTTGGGCGGAGCGGCTTTTGTTTTTACTCGGTAAATAGCCTCGTCAATATTCTTAACAAGCTTATTTACGCCGCAGATAACCACAACGCTCTTGGGGCCGTACAAAATCGCCGCGACGCGGTTTGAGTTGCCGTCAACATTGTAGAGCTCGCCGTTCTCGGTCAGTGCGTTTGTGCTTGTAAAGAAAGCGTCGGCGCAGAAGGTCTTGCGGTAAACCTCCTCTACCTCCTCGCGTGTAATGCCCTCGCGGTTGCGGTCAAGGTAGTTGTAATCTGTCGATGTGATAATATCGTAAATTCCGGTCTGCTTCAGCGTAACCGAACCGCCGCTGGAGATTGTGTCACCCTTGTTAATCAAGGTTTTTACAAGCTCGCGCGCCTGTGCGCTTGTCTCGCAAAAATACGGTTCCATTTTGTTGCGCTTTAGGTTCGCCATAGTTTTATCAATTCTTGCTTTTAACTCGTCTGTCATTTTTTACACCCCTAAAAACATATATTACGACTATTATAATACAAAATCCGGAGTATGGCAAGGAGTTATTGCGGCTCTTTGAATTCAACTCCAAGATAATCGGCGACGGACTTTGACAGCGCTCTCGCTATATTGTCGATATTGTCGCGAATCCACCGCGCGTCGTCAACATTGTCGTGGAACGCGGTCTCTATAAGCACGGCAGGAGCTTTTGTGCGTTTGAGCTCGGCAAGCGAGGTTGTCGGCACAAGCTTGATATTGCCCGGCTCGCGGTATATGGGCGAGTAATTTCCGAAGATGATATTTGCAAAGCGCTTGCCCTTTTGGCTTGTCGGGTAGTAGTAAATCTGCACGCCGGTGTTCTGCCCGAAGCTCGACTCGGGAGAGGCGTTGCTGTGGATCGCGAGGTGCAAATCGTAGTCCTGAGCATTGGCGTCGTTAATTATCTGCGACAGAGTTTTGCCGCGGTCGTTACGGACAAAGTCGATTCCGCTGGCGTTAAGGTACGGCTCCATCGCGTCGGCGACAAGGTTCATATAGTACTCCTCGGTGCCGCCGTCAACATAGCGGTTGAACTCCTGCGCGGAGGGACTTAAAAAGATTTTCGGCATACAAATCAGCTCTTTCTAAACAATTTTTATACATTGTATGCGTCAAAATAAAAAAGGTTGACAAAGGACAGTTATAATTCTTTTATGCAATTAATTTTCACAGATTGTATGATATTATAATTAAAATCTTTTGCAAATTTGTTAATTCTGAAAGGAGAAATAATTATGAAATGGGTATGCACAGTATGCGGATATGTTTATGAAGGTCCCGAGCCGCCGGCTCAGTGCCCTGTTTGTAAGCAGCCCGCGGAGAAGTTTAAGAAGATGGAAGCCGAGGCTGAGTACGCTACGGTACATAAGCTCGGCGAGGGCAAAATGCACGACACAAGCGAGGACAT
>ONPH01000089.1 GCA_900319655.1 uncultured Eubacteriales bacterium | reverse complement strand
TTACCGACGAGGTTGTTTATATGACCGCGGACGTTGAGGATAACTACTACGTTGCTCAGGCTAACGAACCCCTCGACGAAAACGGCAGATTTGTTCACAAAAGAGTTGTAGGACGTTACCGCGACGAGTTCGTGGAGCTTCCCGCAAGCCGCTTTGACTATATGGACGTATCGCCTAAGATGGTTGTTTCTGTCGCTACGGCGATGATTCCGTTCCTTGAAAATGACGACGCAAACCGTGCCCTGATGGGCGCGAACATGCAGCGCCAGGCTGTTCCGCTTCTCCGTTCCGAGGCTCCTATTGTAGGTACCGGTATGGAGTACAAGGCAGGTACCGACTCAGGCGTATGTATCCTCGCTGAGGAGGACGGCGTTGTTATGAGCGTTGACGCGCGCAACATCCGCGTTCAGTACGACAGCGGCAGGGTTCAGGACTTTGAGGTTATCAAGTTCCTGCGCTCAAACCAGGGCACCTGCTTCAACCAGCGCCCGATTGTCGAGAGAGGCCAGCGCTTTAAGAAGGGCGAGGTTCTCGCGGACGGTCCGGCTACCGATAACGGCGAAATCGCCCTCGGTAAAAACGCCCTCATCGGCTTTATGACCTGGGAAGGTTACAACTACGAGGACGCCGTACTGCTCAACGAAAAAATCGTTCGTGACGATGTATACACATCTATCCATATTGAAGAATACGACACCGAAGCACGCGACACCAAGCTCGGCCCCGAGGAAATCACACGCGATATCCCCAACGTAGGCGAGGACGTGCTCAAATACCTCGACGAGGACGGTATCATCCAGATCGGCTCCGAGGTTAAGGCAGGCGATATTCTTGTAGGTAAGGTAACTCCCAAGGGAGAAACCGAGCTTACCGCCGAGGAAAGACTGCTCCGCGCAATCTTCGGCGAAAAGGCAAGAGAGGTTCGTGATACCTCCCTGCCACGGTAACAAGGGTGTTGTTTCGCGTATTCTCCCCGTTGAGGATATGCCCTTCCTGCCCGACGGTACTCCGCTCGACATCGTGCTCAACCCCTTGGGCGTACCTTCACGTATGAACATCGGTCAGGTGCTCGAGGTTCACCTCGGCTACGCGGCAAAGGCGCTTGGCTGGAAGATTATGACGCCGGTATTCGACGGCGCTCATGAGCAGGATATTTTTGCCGCTCTTAAGGACGCAGGCTACAGCGAGGACGGTAAGACATGGCTTATCGACGGAAGAACCGGCGAACGCTTTGACAACCCCGTAACCGTCGGCTATATGTACTACCTCAAGCTGCATCACCTCGTTGACGAAAAGATTCACGCGAGAAGCACAGGCCCGTACTCACTTGTTACACAGCAGCCTCTGGGCGGTAAGGCTCAGTTCGGCGGACAGCGTTTCGGCGAGATGGAAGTTTGGGCTCTCGAGGCTTACGGCGCGGCTTATACACTTCAGGAAATCCTGACGGTTAAGTCGGACGACGTTGTGGGCCGTGTTAAGACATACGAAGCAATCGTCAAAGGTCAGAACATCCCGGCTCCGGGAATTCCCGAGTCGTTCAGAGTTCTTATCAAGGAGCTCCAGTCGCTCTCGCTCGACGTTCGCGTACTCGACCAGCAGGGCGAGGAAATCGACATCAAGCAGAAGTTTGAGGAGGACGAGGACATTGCCGACGCGGCTTCGACCGAGTTTGACGAGGACAGCGTAATGACCTCGATGGACGGCTACACCCTTGATGAAGGCGGAGAAGAAGGCAATATGTTCGACGATTCTCTCGCTGACGAAGAGGAAGATGACGACAACGTATTTGATTTTGACGACTTTGGTTCGGACGAACTTTAATAAGGAGGAAGTAAAATGATAGACAACAATGTTTTTGATTCAATTAAAATCGGTCTTGCTTCCCCCGAGCAGATCAGAGAATGGTCGTACGGCGAGGTAACCAAGCCCGAAACCATTAACTACCGCACACTTAAGCCCGAGCGCGAGGGACTTTTCTGCGAGCGTATTTTCGGACCTACAAAGGACTGGGAGTGCCACTGCGGAAAGTACAAGAGAATCCGCTTTAAGGGCAAAATCTGCGACCGCTGCGGCGTTGAAGTTACAAGAGCCAAGGTAAGACGCGAGCGCATGGGCCACATCGAGCTCGCCGCTCCCGTATCGCACATCTGGTATTTCAAGGGTATTCCGTCAAGAATCGCCCTTATGCTGGACATTTCTCCCAAGGCTTTGGAGAACGTGCTCTATTTCTCACAGTATATAGTAACCGATCCCGGCGACTGCCGCGATCTCTCAAAATATCAGTGCCTTAACGAGGCCGAGTACAACGATATGCGCGAAAAGTACGAGGACGACTTTAAGGCAGGCATGGGCGCCGAGTCAATCAAGGAGCTCCTTGCCGAAATCGACCTCGAAGCGCTCTCCGCAGAGCTTAAAGAGGAGCTCGAGGCGGCTTCGGGACAGAAGAGAATCCGCCTGTTAAAGCGCCTTGACGTTGTAGAGAGCTTCCGCCTTTCGGGCAACCGTCCCGAGTGGATGATTCTCGACGTTGTTCCGGTAATTCCGCCGGATATCCGTCCTATGGTTCAGCTCGACGGCGGACGTTTCGCAACCTCCGACCTCAACGATTTGTACCGCAGGGTTATCAACAGAAACAACCGTCTTAAAAAGCTTCTCGAGCTCAATGCGCCTGAAATCATCATCCGCAACGAAAAGCGTATGCTTCAGGAGTCCGTAGACGCCCTCATCGACAACGGCAGACGTGGACGTCCCGTTACAGGCCCCAACAACCGCGCTCTCAAGTCGCTTTCCGATATGCTTAAGGGTAAGCAGGGACGTTTCCGTCAGAACCTTCTCGGTAAGCGTGTTGACTACTCCGGACGTTCGGTTATCGTTGTAGGCCCTGAGCTTAAAATGTACCAGTGCGGTCTCCCCAAGGAGATGGCTCTTGAGCTGTTCAAGCCCTTCGTTATGAAGCGTCTTGTCGAGACTAAGGCTGAACAGAATATTAAATCGGCGCGTAAGGCTGTTGAGCGCGCAAAGGAAAACGTTTGGGACGCGCTTGAAGTTGTAATCAAGGGACACCCCGTAATGCTCAACCGTGCGCCAACCCTTCACCGTCTCGGTATTCAGGCGTTTGAGCCCGTACTTGTAGAGGGCAGAGCGATTAAGCTCCATCCGCTTGTATGTACCGCGTTTAACGCCGACTTCGACGGCGACCAGATGGCGGTTCACGTACCGCTTTCCGCAGAGGCGCAGGCAGAGGCACGCTTCCTCATGCTTGCGGCAGGCAACCTGCTTAAGCCGTCAGACGGCCAGCCTGTTGCCGTTCCTACCCAGGATATGATCCTCGGCTCTTACTACCTTACTCTTGATAAGGACGGCGAAAAGGGCGAGGGCAAGGTGTTCCGCAACATCGACGAGGTTATGATGGCGTACCAGACCGGCGTTATCGAGCTTCACTCAAAGATTAAGGTTCGCCGCGAAATGGAAATCAACGGCGAGATGTGCAGTGCGCTTGTGGACACCACAATCGGTAAAATCATCTTCAACAACCCCATTCCCCAGGATTTGGGCTTTGTAGACAGAAGTATTCCCGAAAATATGTTTAAGTTCGAGGTAGACTTCCTTGTTAAGAAGGGCGGACTTAAAAAGATTATCGACAAGTGCATCAAGAAGCACGGCACCGCAAGAACCAGCCGTCTGCTTGACGATATCAAGGCTCAGGGCTATAAGTACTCCACCAAGGGCGCAATCACCGTTGCGGTTTGCGACGCGGTTATCCCGCCCGAGAAGAAGGAGATTATCGCCGAGGCTGAGACTAAGATTGACGAAATCCGCAACCAGTTTATGATGGGTCTGCGTTCCGACGAGGAGCGTTACGAGGCTATCCTAAACATCTGGAACCAGGCTACAAACGACGTTACCGCGGCTCTGCAGGGCAACCTCGACCGCTACAACCCCATCTTTATGATGGCGGATTCCGGTGCGCGTGGTAGTATCAGCCAGATTCGTCAGCTCGCGGGTATGCGCGGACTTATCGCCAACACCTCGGGTAAGACAATCGAAATTCCTATCCGTGCTAACTACCGTGAAGGTCTTAACATTCTCGAATACTTTATTTCATCGCGTGGTGCGCGTAAAGGTCTTGCCGATACCGCGCTGCGTACAGCCGACTCGGGTTATCTTACCCGCCGTCTGGTTGACGTATCGCAGGAGGTTATTATCCGCGACGAGGACTGCGGCACTACCGAAGGTCTTGAAATCTTCGACATCAGAGCGATTGAGTCCGATCCCAAGTCGGTTATCGAGCCGCTCAGCGAGCGTCTTGTCGGACGTTATCTGCTCGACGACTTCTGCGACGAAAACGGCAACGTGCTCGTTTCAAAGGACGTTATGATGGGCGAGGCCGAGGCTGAAACTATCGTAAATTCAGGCGTACAGAGCGTAAAAATCCGTTCGGTACTCTCCTGCCGCGCAAAGCACGGCGCTTGCCGCAAGTGCTACGGCGCTAACCTTGCCAACCGCCAGCCCGTTACAGTCGGTGAGGCAGTCGGCATTATCGCGGCTCAGTCAATCGGTGAGCCCGGTACACAGCTTACAATGAGAACCTTCCACACCGGCGGTGTTGCAAACGCTGAGGATATTACTCAGGGTCTTCCGCGTGTTGAGGAGCTGTTTGAGGCGAGAAAGCCCAAGAGCCTCGCAATCATCAGTGAAATCGACGGTGAGGTTAGGTTTGAGGAAATCAAAAACGCCCGTCACGCGGTTATCTTCAACAAGGATACAGGCGAGGAAAAGACATATCTTATCCCCTTCGGCTTCCGCGTAAAGGTTATGGAGGGCGACCAAATCCGCAAGGGTGACACAATCACCGACGGTTCGGTCAACCCCCACGATATTCTCGATATTCTCGGTCCCGACGCGGTTATGAACTACCTTATCTCGGAAGTTCAAAAGACCTACCGTCTCCAGGGTGTTGAAATCAACGACAAGCACATCGAGGTAATTGTACGCCAGATGATGCGTAAGGTTAAGGTTGACGACGCCGGAGATACAGGCTTTATGTCAGGCCAGACCTACGACAAGAACGACGTGCTCTACGAGAACGAGCAGATTAAAAAGCGTATTGCGGCAGGCGAGGAGGGCCTCAGAGAAGCCACCTTCACCCAGCAGCTCCTCGGTATTACCAAGGCTGCGCTCGCGACCGACAGCTTTATGTCAGCCGCTTCGTTCCAGGAGACCACAAGGGTTCTCACCGACGCCGCTATCAAGGGCAAGGTGGACTCGCTTGTCGGCCTTAAGGAGAACGTTATCATCGGTAAGCTTATCCCTGCCGGCACAGGTATGCAGAGATACGCAAGCGTCAAGCTCGAAAGCAACAAGCCCGTGCTTGTTTCGGACGACACAAATCTTGACGAGATTGATTTTTAACCAATAATTATAAAAAGGCAAGCTGTAACGGCTTGCCTTTTGTTTGTGTAAAACCTTGACTATCCCGATAAAAAAGGGTAAAATATAGGGTGAATTAGTTTAAGGACAGATTTTATGAATAATCTTATTAAGACAAAGCTCGGCTTATCGGCTCTGTCAATTTTCAGGGGGATAATGAACCGCTCCGTGCCGAGGGCTTTTTTCAGGCTTTTGTGCTCGGCGGATAAAAAGCCGGAGGAGTTTTTGGACGCCTACGGCGGATTTATCTCGCTTATCTCAGAGCGCGGCTGTCTCGACAGCCTTGCCTACGCCTTAACCGAGGCTGCGCTTTTTGACGATAACTGCTTTACCAGAGCCGCGGCAGGCGGAACTCAAAACGACCTTCCCGAAGGCGTACTCTCGGCGGTTAAGCATGACTGCGAGGCGATTTTGTCCGCGGCAAATCTCAGCGCCGACGAGGTGCTGAGCTCATACGCTTATTTTGACGAAATCGCGGAGATTGCCGGTACCCTGCCCAAGTGGAAGTGCGGCGACTGCGCCGAGAGCTTCAAAATGTTCGACGGCTCGCTCGATAAAATCGCGAAGTGGTACCGCGAAAACGGCTGCGGAATGTTCGCGCGTTACAAGGCGTTTGTATGGCGCGGCGGCGATATTCAGCCGGTCGCTCATCACGACACAATCTCAATCGACGATTTTACCGGCTATGAACGCCAGCGCCAAAAGGTTATCGACAACACCGTCGCGTTTATCGAGGGAAGAAGCTGCAACAACTGCCTGCTCTACGGCGATATGGGCACAGGCAAAAGCTCGACCGTCAAGGCGGTTGCGAACCGCTTTAGGAAGGACGGCCTGAGGATTGTCGAAATCCCCAAGGAACGGCTGATTGACTTTCCGCTTTTGGTTGACAAAAT
>ONPH01000211.1 GCA_900319655.1 uncultured Eubacteriales bacterium | reverse complement strand
CAACGACACCCTCGCGGTAATGGCTTCGGGGCTTGCCGGAAACACCGAAATCACCGAGAAAAACGACGATTATTATAAATTCACCGAGGCTCTCACCGCAGGCTTTAAGAAGGTAGCGAAAATGCTTGCCGCCGATGGCGAGGGAGCGACAAAGCTCGTAATCTGCAAGGTAGACGGCGCAAAGGATGAAGCTGCCGCAAGGACAATCGCCAAAAGCGTAATCTGTTCAAGCCTTGTAAAGGCTGCTATGTTCGGCGCGGACGCAAACTGCGGAAGAATCCTCTGCGCGATAGGCTACAGCGGAGCCGAGGTTAACCCCAAGAAAATCGACGTATCATACAAATCCGCCAAGGGCGAGATTTTAGTCTGCAAGGACGGCTTCGGCCTGTCCTTTGACGAGGACAAGGCAAAGGAAATCCTCCTCGAAAGCGAAATCGACATCATAATCAACCTCGCTGACGGAGCAGGAACAGCCGAAGCCTACGGCTGCGATTTAACTTACGATTATGTAAAAATAAATGGGGACTACAGAACGTAGAGTTTAGAGTTGAGAGTTTAGAGTTTAATTAACTTTAATTTTATGTTTGATAAAAAATATAACAAATCAGAGATACTATATGGAAATTCAGACAAACAGTCCGCTACGAAAGAAAAGCAGGGATTTTGCAATCAGAATTATTAATCTATATAAATATATAAAGACAGAGAAAAAAGAGTTTACTGTTACAAATCAAATTTTGCGTTGCGGCACAAGTATAGGTGCTAATATTGCAGAGAGCGAGTGTGCTATAAGTAAAAAAGACTTCTTATCAAAGATATATATAGCGCAAAAGGAATGTAACGAAACGATATACTGGTCAGATATACTCCACGAAACAGATTATTTAAACGACAAGGAGTACATATCATTACAGGAAGATTGTATTGAACTGATGAAAATGCTGAAAGCAACGACAAAAACAATGGTTAAGAGTTTAGATAATTAAACTCTAAACTCTAAACATTAAACTCTAAATCAATCTTTGATTTAAACCGAAACGGAGAATAAAAATGGATAACGCGAACAGAGCAAAGGTTTTAATTCAAGCAATGCCTTACATAAAAAAATTCGTCGGTGAGACAATCGTCGTTAAGTACGGTGGCAACGCCATGCTCAACGAGGAGCTAAAGTCCGCCGTAATGAGCGACCTTGTGCTGATGCAGCTTGTCGGAATCAGCGTTGTGCTGGTTCACGGCGGCGGACCGGAGATTAACTCAATGCTCGACGCTGTCGGCAAGGAGAGCGTTTTCAAGGACGGAATGAGAGTTACCGACGACGAGACAATCGACATCGTGCAGATGGTTCTGGCAGGCAAGGTCAACAAAAGCCTTGTTCAGCACCTTGAGCACCACGGCGGAAAGGCGCTGGGAATGTGCGGACTTGACGGCAGACTTTTAATGGCTGACAAGCTCGCCTCGGCTCACGACTTGGGATATGTAGGCGAAATTCGCGAGGTCAACCCCGAGCCGCTCAGAATGGCGATGAAGGACGGCTATATCCCGATTGTCGCGACTGTTGCAGGCGGCTATGACGGCAAGGTTTACAACATCAACGCCGACCTCGCCGCGGCTCAGATTGCCGCAAAGCTCCGTGCGAAAAAGCTGATTTTAATGACCGACATCCGCGGACTTCTCAGGGATGTTGACGACGAAAATTCGCTCATCCCCGTGGTAAACGTAAGCGAGGTTTCCATGCTCAAGCGCGACGGCATTATTAAGGGCGGTATGATTCCCAAAATCGACTGCTGTGTAGAGGCTGTCCGCAACGGCGTTAACCGCGCCCATATCATCGACGGCAGAATCGAGCACTCAATCCTGCTCGAGCTGTTCAGCGACGAGGGTATCGGCACAATGTTCTATCAACTCTAAAATCAAAGGGATAAGGTATAAGGGAAAAGGTATATGGAAATTCGTCCAATGACAATTGCCGATTACGACGAGGTTTTCGCGATGTGGCAGATAACCTCAAAACGCGCGTTGTCTCAGGCAGATGAAAAAAGTCAAATTGAGCGCTATTTAAGCCGCAACAGCGGTATGAGCCAGGTTGCCGTAATCGACGGAAAAATTGTAGGAACAGTCCTCGCAGGGCACGACGGCAGACGCGG
>ONPH01000092.1 GCA_900319655.1 uncultured Eubacteriales bacterium | reverse complement strand
CAAAGCTATGTATGTATTATATAGTGTATAAAAGAAAAAGTCAATATATTTTTAAAATATTTTAAAATAAAAACCGCGGACGGTAAAACCCATCCGCGGTTAAAGTTTAAGTCATCTGCCGCAAAGCGGCAAATTAGATTGCCGAAAGGCAAATTTAGCTGTTTCAGAAGGAAACAATTCAGCTTGATTTAGCTGATGTTAAAAGCCGGGCAACCGAGTTTGGAAAATCACCGATTTGTCCGTCCCGTGTTGCGCCGTCGTCGCAACGACTTATGCCTTGCCTACCGAGCCGAAGAGCTCCATCTTCTCTTTTACTGTAGCCTTGATAGCCTCAAAGCCGGGAGCGAGAAGCTTTCTGGGATCGAAGCCCTTGCCCTGGAGATCCTTGCCTGCCTCGATGTACTCTCTTGTAGCAGCAGCAAAAGCGAGCTGGCACTCGGTGTTAACGTTAATCTTAGAAACGCCGAGGGTGATAGCCTTCTTAATCATATCAGCCGGAATACCTGTACCGCCGTGGAGTACGAGGGGCATTTCGCCTGTGAGCTGCTGGATAGCGTCGAGAGTCTCAAAGCTCAGACCTGCCCAGTTCTCGGGATATTTGCCGTGGATGTTGCCGATACCTGCAGCGAGCATTGTTACGCCGAGGTCTGCAACCATCTTGCACTCCTTGGGATCTGCACATTCGCCTGCGCCGATAACGCCGTCTTCCTCGCCGCCGATTGAACCAACCTCAGCCTCGATTGAAAGACCGAGCTCGTTACATGTAGCTACGAGTTCCTTTGTCTTGGCAACGTTCTCCTCGATCGGATAATGCGAGCCGTCGAACATAATTGAGCTGAAGCCTGCCTCGATGCAAGCCTTAGCGCCTTCGTATGAACCGTGGTCAAGGTGGAGAGCAACGGGAACTGTGATTTTGAGCTCCTCGAGCATACCGTTAACCATGCCGACTACGGTCTTGTAGCCGCACATATACTTGCCTGCACCCTCGGAAACGCCGAGGATAACGGGAGAGTTGAGCTCCTGAGCTGTGAGAAGGATTGCTTTTGTCCACTCAAGGTTGTTGATGTTGAACTGGCCTACTGCATAGTGGCCTGCCTTTGCTTTTGTAAGCATTTCTTTTGCGTTTACTAATGGCATAATCATCTTCCTTTTTACTGAATTTCGGAGAGAGAACGTCTCCTCTTACCGAGTTATACAAATTATAACATATATTCCTCCAAATATAAAGCACTTTGCGAAAAAAAACCTGCTTTTTTTTGAGAAAAACGGAGAAATCTTGAAATATTCGGAAAATTTTCAGTTTCCCGTCACATTCCTCGGTTGCATTTGATAATTTTACGTTGTATAATGTGTTTGTAAAAATAAAAACCAAGGTGATAACTATGGATAATAATTTTGATAACAATTTCGGCGGACAGCCTCAGCGCCCGTTTACCGAAAAACCCGGCGAACAGCCGCCTCAGCAGTTTGATTTTAACCCCGAAAAGCCGCTTATGCAGCAGCCGGAACAGCCCGGGCAGAACGCGGAGCAGGGATATAACCCGATAAACCAGACCGCGGTGTATCAGGACGGCGCGTTTAATCCCATAAATCAGACTACTCCACCTGAGGTTCAGGATAATCCTCAGCAGAATTTCGGCGTTCAGCCGCCGTTTAACGCTCAGAAAACGGACTATTCAAATCCCGTATACTATAATAATGCGTATAACCGGGGCAATCAGCAGTTCTACGGCAGACCGCCTCAGCAGCAACCGCCGCAGCCGCCTGTTCAGCAGCCTTATACGCCTGCTCAGCCGCAGTATGTTTCTCCCCTGCAGGGTGAAGCGCCTCAGCCGAACAACCAAAATCCATACATAAAGCAGCAAATGCCTGCCGGACAGGGTTATTACAACGTTCCCAAGCAGCAAAAGCCCAAGGGTAACAAGGGACTTATCGCGGTGATTATCATTCTCGCGGTAATGCTTGTTGCGGCTTTTGCAGGCATATTTATATATGTAATGACAAACCAAAAGGGAAATACCTCAGGCGAGATTTCTCAGAACGGCAACAGCAATAACTTCCAAATTCCGAATTTTGAAAATCCTGGAATGGTTCAGCCTGCCACCGAAGCGCCTGTTTTTAAGGACAGCGATTACAGCGATAAAATCCAGAAGGATTACAAAGGCCTCACGGTAGAGCAAAAGCCTGCCGACGCGGCGACAAACAAGAGCTACAACGCCGAGTACGCCTTCCAAAAGGCTTCTCCCTCGGTTGTGGGAATTAAAGGCTTTTCCGATTCCAACAAGACAATCAAAAATTCTGAGGGAAGCGGAATTGTAATTTCCGAGGACGGCTATGTTATCACAAACGCCCACGTTATCGCAAACAGCAAAACCTCAATGACTCTCTCGGTGTATACCTACGACGGCAAGGAATACAACGCAGGCGTTGTGGGCTTTGACTCCAGAACCGACATCGCTCTGCTCAAGCTCGACGACGCAAAGGGACTTACCCCGGCAGTGTTTGGCGATTCGGATAAGCTCGGTCAGGGCGACGATATCGTGGTAGTCGGCAATCCCGGCGGTATGGAGTTCCAGAATTCGATGACAAAGGGCATTGTCTCCGCCTTGGAGCGCGACGCCTCGAAAAAGAGCATTGTAAAGTATATCCAGACCGACGCCGCAATCAACCCCGGTAACTCCGGCGGTCCTGCGGTTAACCTCTACGGCCAGGTTATCGGTATGGCTACCGCAAAAATCGTAGACGAAAGCTACGAGGGAATGGGCTTCTGTATTCCGTCCGCGACGGTAAAGACGATTGTCGACAGCCTTATGAAGAACGGCTACGTTGAAAACCGCGTTAAAATCGGTATCAGCGGAGCGGCGCTGTCAACAGAGGAAGCCTCTGCTCTCGGCGTTAAGGGCGGTATTTTGGTTCAGACCGTCGATCCCAACGGCCCGTGCGGTAAGGTTCTCGAAACCGGCGATATCATCTACGAGGCTGACGGAAAGAGCATTTCATCCTTCTCGGAAATATACAACGTGCTCGAAAATCACGGTGACGGCGATAAAATCACGATTAAATACTACCGCGCAGAGTCAAATTCAACCGGAAAGCTGACCGAAAAGGAAGCTGAGATTGAGCTCGTTGCCGACAAAGGACAATAAAGAACTATAAATTTTGGTAAAATAATCAAAAAATTCATCAACACAAGGAATATATTTGATATTTCTATCGTAAAATAAGGCGGAGCGTATGCGCGTTCCGCTTATTTTATTAATATTTTGTCACAACTCGAATATTTCTCGAACGGAAAAATAAAGCGATTTTTATTTCTTTTGCGGAAATTCACTCAATGCGTTACAGCCGTTGTTAATATTAAAAAAGAAAGTGACAATTCCTTAATAATTTGAGTACAAGTTTGCCAAAAAACGGTTACAATTTTAATATTGCGTTGACTTTACTACAATTTTGTAGTATGATTTTCTACAGGAGAATTGTGGCGTTACGTATGTGTAACCACAATTTGTAGTGTACTTTAATAAAAATGTAACATATTTTGTGGTTTTTGAGGAATAATAGACTTAGAACCACAACAGGTAGTATGTTACTTTACCTATAGTATGTTGTTGCGAAAACCCATCACCAGTGTTAGGAGTGTCAACAATTGGAAAAATTTGTTGTTACAGGCGGTAAACCGCTTTTTGGTGAGGTAAATATCAGCGGCGCAAAGAACGCTGCCGTTGCTATTATCCCCGCCGTTATTTTATGTGACGAACCTTGTCAAATTGAAAATATACCGAACATCAGCGACGTTACGCTTATCAGCAGAATTCTTCAGCAGATGGGCGCAAAGGTCAGAAGAATCAACAAGAGTACGCTCTACATCGACCCCACCCACATCCAGACAAGCGTGGCGGTTACCGATTATGTAAGAGGTATGAGAGCTTCTTACTATCTTCTCGGCGCTTTGCTCGGCAAGTACGGCAAGGCAAAGGTTGCCCTTCCCGGCGGCTGTAACTTCGGCGTTCGCCCCATTGACCAGCATTTAAAGGGCTTTGAGGCTCTCGGCGCAGACACAAGACTTCTAGACGGCGCGATTATCGAGGCAAAATGCGACGAGGAAGGTCTTGTGGGCACTCACATCTACCTCGACGTTGTGTCTGTAGGCGCAACAATGAACATTATGCTCGCGGCAAGCCGCGCAAAGGGTCTTACGGTTATTGAAAACGCCGCTAAGGAGCCGCATATTGTTGACCTCGCAAACTTCCTCAACTCCATGGGAGCTGACGTAAGAGGCGCAGGTACAGACGTTATCAAGGTAAGAGGCGTGAACTATATGCACGGTATCTCTTACTCAATCATTCCCGACCAGATTGAGGCGGGAACATATATGTGCGCAGCCGCAGCAACACGCGGCCGCATTACAATCAAAAACATCACTCCCAAGCACCTTGAGTCAATCTCGGCTAAGTTCCGTGAGATGGGCGTTAAGATTACGGAGTACGACGAGGCGCTCACAATTGACGCCACAGTTAAACCGCTTAAGCGCTGTAACATCAAGACAATGCCTCACCCCGGCTTTCCGACAGACTGTCAGCCGCAGTTTACCGCTCTGCTTATGAGCGTGCCCGGCACAAGCATTGTTAACGAGAACGTTTGGGACAACCGCTATCAGTACATCAGCGAGCTTATCAGAATGGGCGCTCATATCTCGGTAGAGGGCAGACTTGCCATCATCGAGGGCGGCACACCGCTTACAGCGGCTCCCGTCAAGGCTACCGACCTCAGAGCAGGCGCGGCTATGATTATCGCGGCGCTTGAGGTAAGCGGCACAACCGAAATTTCGAGCATTCAGTTTATCGAGCGCGGTTACGAGGATGTTGTAGAAAAGTTCAAGGCTCTCGGCGCGGACATCAAAAAGGTCTACTACACCGGAGACAACGAACAGGAATTAAGAGCATAATTAAGAGTTAAGAGTTGAGAGTTTAATTACTTTCAACTCTTTTTGTTTTATTAAAGCCTCCGCCGCAAAGTTGTTGTCAACTTTTCATTTTTATGCTATTATTAAATTTAGAACATACTTTAGGGGTAATTTTATGGCAAAGGTAGTTCCGCTTTTCAGCGGAAGCAAGGGAAATTGTTATTACATAGGCTCGGGTAACGAGGGCGTTTTGGTCGACGCCGGCAGGTC
>ONPH01000043.1 GCA_900319655.1 uncultured Eubacteriales bacterium | reverse complement strand
TAACGCCCTCAAAGGTGCCGATACCCGTGTCGCCGTGCTGTTTAAGCTCGCTTACCTTAATAATGCCGTCGTAATAGCCCTGAGTAAGCGACTGGAGCAAGGCAACCTGATAAATGGTCTCGCGGTTATTTTCGGCTTCCTTGGCGGTTTCAACCGCTTTGCTGCTCTCGGCTTCCTTTTTGCTTTCGGGTTGCTGTTGGGCTGAGCATGCCGCAAAAGGCACTATCATAGCCGCCGATAAAAGAACTGCTGCAATTTTTTTCATATTAAACACATTCCTCTCTCTGTAAAATTATTTATAATTTATTCTTCTGTTTTTTTCACATCTTCGGTTTTTTCCGCATCTTCCGGTTTTTCTGTTTCTCCCGGCACTTCCGCTTCTTCCGGCTTTTGATGTTTAATCTCGTTAACGGTGTTCTTGACAGTCGAAATAAGCTCGTGGTTGCGAATCATAATAAACAAATCCGAAAGCGCCTTGACTACCAGCACTATGCCGCAAAGCATCATTGTGAAGTCAGCCGAGTCGTTCGACAAAATTATAAACACCACGCCGATTACCACAGAAAGCAAATTTAAGAAAAAGGATGCCCATTGACCTTTCATTGGGATTCCGCTTCTTTTTGCTACGATTATGCCCCACACTCCGCTGGCGCCGTCGAAAATTAACATCGCGCCGAAAATGATGTGAACCAGGCTTATTGCATCATCGGGCCAGGCGAACAGCACAACCGTGGAGGCTAATAGGATAATGTAAAAGACTATCATTACAAACTTGCTTGCCTGCGTCTGTTTATTGTGTCTTTCGTTCAGCTTTTGAATACGCTGATTCCACTTGGATTTGGTATTTAAGCCGGACATTCCTTTTTCAAACTTTTCATTTTGCGACAGCACCTCGTTTATTTTCACCATGGGGTTCCCATCGCCCTTAAATGTGTCCCTTACCATATCGCTCGCGAATTTTTTGCCTTCTCCAACCTTGTCATTGCTGCCCGTCAGAATAAACACAATCGAAAGCAGCGCGTAAAGGGCAATAAACAACGAGAGCATTGTAACTGTTCCGCGCAAGCCGCCGCGTGGGTCGATAATATGCAGCGTGCCCGTAAACAAAAAGATTATAATGCTGACGAGCTTGCAATTCATCAAAACACCGAACGCGCCGATCCCGCGGTTAACAAGTCCGCTTAATTTCCACTTCATATTAGCACCTCAAATTTTGACTAATTTTCCTTATATTAAGAATATCATAAAAATTTAAAGAAGTCTACAAAAATTTCATTAAATTTGTATATTCTAAAACAATTTTCCTTGATACTTTTGACAGTTTATGTTACACTTTATTTGTAAATAAAATGATTAATCTGAGAAGGAGATATGAATATGGAACTTATACAGAGCTTTTCCGTAGACCACACCAAAATTGTCCCCGGAATTTTCACCAGCCGCGTCGATGTGTTAGGTGATAAAACCGTTACGACCTATGATATCAGGCTCAAAAAGCCGAACAGAGAGCCCGTGATTGATGTTGCAGCTATGCACTCGCTCGAGCACATTATAGCGACCTTCCTGCGCAACGACGCCGAGTGGAAGGATGAGATTATCTACTGGGGACCGATGGGCTGTCTTACGGGATTTTATCTGATTTTAAAGGGCAGCCGCACTCCGAAAGAAATTTACAACCTGCTGTTAAGCGCATTCAGGTCAGTTGCAAATGCTGATGAAGTTCCCGGCGCAACCGCGGTAAACTGCGGTGCGTACCTTATGCACAACCTCGATATGGCAAAGTGGTACGCCGCTGAGTTTGCGGAATATCTTGAAAAGAACGCCGACAACCCGAAAACCTTTGAATATCCCAAGGCGGAGAGACTTGTAACGGACGACGGCAAGCATTTTTACGACTCGTAAAGCGTTAATTTATAAAACACAACGGCAACCCAAAACGGGCTGCCGTTATTTTTTGCTTATTCAAATGTAATATTTCGCTCGACGAACGGCTCGTCGGCAGGGTTTGTTCTCGCGAGCAAATAGCCCTGAATGTAGTCACAGCCGGCGTTTACGGAAGCTGTAAGCTCCTCCTCGGTCTCTACGCCTTCACACAGCGCCTTAATGCCGAGGAAATGAGACAGATTGATAATGCCGAGCAAGAGCTTTTTGCCTTTTTCCCTATGCGAGCCGATAATCAGCTCACGGTCGATTTTGATAATGTCAATCGGATAATCGTCCAAATCCTTGACCGAGGAATATCCGCAGCCGAAGTCGTCAAGCGCAATCTGACAGCCCATCTGCTTACAGATTTCAATGTTGCCTCTAACGAGCTTTTTGCTCTCGGCAAAAGCATCCTCGGTAATCTCGATTACCAGCTTGCCGATATCAAAATCATACCTGCTTATTATCTCCTTGAACCTTTCGGCAAAGATTTCGTTAGAGAGCGTAATTCTCGTCATATTACATGACAGCCAAATGTTTCTCTTATCGGTTTGCTTCCAACTTTCAAGTGTGCGGCAACACTCAGCGAGAATGTAAAAGTCGAGCTCGTCAATCATTTCGGCGGTTTCGAGCATTTGGATATAGTCGGCAGGGGCAATAACACCTTCGTCGGGGCTGTCCCAGCGCGACAACGCCTCTGCGCCGCACGCTTTTTGACCTTTGCCGTCAAAAATATACTGCACATACAGGCGGAATTCCTTGTTGTCGAGCGCGTCGCGCAGCTTGCTCTTAAGGCTCTTTACGTACTCCTCGCGCCCAAGCAGCTTTGAATCGGAGAACACAAACGGAGCGTTCATCTCACGCGCGTGATAAAAGCCGTGACGGGCGTTAAACAACGCCTTTTCGCACGGAATATTCGGCGCGTCAAGGTGGAATACGCCAGCCTGAAAATGGATGTGATATTTAAGCATTACGTCACTGTTGAACTGGTTGAGCTTTGAGAGCAGGTGCTCGATATACTCTCTCGCCTGCTGCTCAACCGGCGCTTCAAACGCAAGCGCAAAACGGCCGTCCGAAACACGTGCGCAAAAGCCCGTCTCGCCTGCATGCGCGGCAAGCTCAGAGGCTGCGAACGTCTGAATTTCCTCGGACACGGTGCCGTCGGCGTACTGAAGAATTCGCTGAATATCAATTCCGATGTAGGCTATGTAATATAGAGGACTCGAAGCCGGAGAGATAAAGTTGTTATACCAGTGCTCAAAGTACAGGCTGTTGCCGATGCCCGTTACAGCGTCGGTCATGCGGTCTGCCTTCGCCTCTTTATCCTTTTTACGGCGAATGAAAATAAGCAGTACCAAGACTATGCACAGCACAGCAAGTCCCGCGATTACGAATATCATCCAGAACGGAAAATCGTTGGGCGATTCGGTTACCGCCGTCTCAACAGACAGGCGCAAAATCTGCTCGGACGAGGTGGATTTAAGCGCTGTAGTAACGGTATTTTTTAAGCTGTCGGGCGCGATTGACGTAAAGCCTACGCACAGCTCAATTTGCTCATCGCCCTTTTTGTAGGTGAGGATGTGCACCTCGTCGGACAAATAGTCAACGTCGCCCTTTGCGTGAGCTGAGACAATCTCTACCTGGTCGTTTTTGGCAAGGCGGTACTGGTCGTTTACAATTCCCGAATCTATATAAGAGAAGTCAATACCGCTGTCGTCCGAAATTTTCTTGTACAGCTCAGGCAGAATACCCTTGTACTCCTTATCCTGAGTATCGTAGTACTCAATCGGGTACATATCGGGATCTCCTGCAATATAAATCGTATTGCCGTTTGTCGGTTTTTCGACCGTATAAACCGCCGCGTGAGCGGTTAATGATGTGAATATCAACAGCACCGCGGCTGTAATAATCGCTGTTATTTTAAGTTTCATAAGCGTACCTTATTTCAAATTAATCTTTTGGCGCTGAATTCTGCCCCACTGCGTCTTTTTCTTTTTATAGCCGATGAACGCCGTAGCGCGTACCCATGCCAAAATAAAGCGCAAAACGCAGATTTCGAAGGTGCAGAGCATTAAAGCCTTGAGCACATCGCGGAATTTGAGCTTCAAATCGATTGTCTGAGTTCTCGCGAAAAACGCTGTCATCGACATTACCGAGCCGAAAAGCGCGTAAATTCCGAAGAACAACAGCATAAACGGCACGTTAATCAAATCGACAAACAGTGCGAGTATCATCGACAATAAACCGAAAACCTCGATGAACGGCGACAAAAGCTCGTATATTAAAAAGTAAAAATATGATACAAAGCTCGTCAGTCCGAACTTTGGATTTGCGAGCATTATGCGGTGCTTCCACATTGACTGGAAAAGTCCGATGTGCCAGCGCCTGCGCTGTTTGCACAGGTCTCCCAAGTTTTCGGGAACCTGCGACCAGCAGATTGCGTCGGTAGCGTAGCGGATAAGGTACGGAACGTCGTTTGAAACGCAGTAATCGTGAAGCTTAACGACAAGCTCCATATCCTCTCCCATGGTTGAGGCGTCGTAGCCGCCTGCGGCAACTACGGTGTCCTTTTTGAACAAGCCGAACGCGCCCGAAATAATCAGCGAGCCGTTGAACTTGTCAAAGAGAATTCGCGATGCGAGGAACGAACGGTCGTACTCGAGCACCTGCATACACGCGAGCAGATTGCGCGGAAGGCGGTAATTGATCACCTTGCCATCCTTGATTTCAACGCTGTTTGACGGGCGGACAGCTCCGCCGACAGCGACAACGTTTTCGTTTTCAAGCACAGGCTTTACGATTTTGCTCAGCGAGTCCTTTTGCAAAACCGAATCCGCATCAATGCAGATAAAGTACGGGTATTTGCAGGCGTTAATGCCCATATTCAGCGAGTCAGCCTTGCCGCCGTTTTTCTTTCGTATCAGCGTGAGCGGAACCTTCTGAGTCGCCGCCTCGTAAATAAACTCGACCGGCTGGCAGTCGATTTTCCGCTGAATCGGGCGGCGAATTGGGAGCATTTCAAAGGCTTCAATCAGCTTTGCCGAGGTGTTGTCGCCGGAGCCGTCGTCGACGACTATAATCTCATACAAGGGATAGTCGAGCGACAAGAGCGAACGCACGTTTTCTACAATTGTGATGTCCTCGTTATACGCCGGCACGATAATGCTTATCGGCACAAAGTGGTCTTTCAGGATTGTGTTTTTAAGTCTGTCCTGCTGACGTTTGCGGTAAAGCTGAGACGATCCGGTGACAACGGCGATAAACAAAAAGGTTGAGTAGCCGATAAGGTAGGCGGCAAAGAAAAACTCTACGCAAATCAAAAACACCTTGATAAATTCAAACGCCGTGTCGTTAAACAGAAAAAATCTCACGTAGCCGCCCTCCTTTCGCTTAGCTTTTTGCGGTCGAACCGGTAGCGCATCATTTCGCCTGGGTAACGGTCGTCGCCTTCGAAAACATCAATAAAGTCCGCGTATTCAAGTCCCATGCTCTCAAGCGCCTGCGAAGCATTGAGACGGACGTACCAGTTGTGGCTGCTGAGGTTCTTTTTCAGCGCCGCAATTGTCCGCTCGCCGGGGTAAGAAGCGAGCGCAAAGCAGGTAATTGACGTGTACTCCCAGCGAACCTCGTCCTCGCGCTCGGCATACTTCATAAGCTGCTCATACGCAGGCTGATACGGATATCTGCCCAGATAGCGGATGGCGCAGAAATGGATTTCGCTGTTGTGCTCCTCTTTGAGCAAGCCGAGCATTCTCTCCTGAAAATCGCCCGACGAAAAACGGATGTAGTCGAGAATTGCGAGCTGAATATTCAGCGAATAGTCCCAAAGGTGATTCCAGAGCATTTCGTTGAGCTCTTTTTTATCGCCTGCAAACGACATCAGTCCGTCGGTCAAAAGTTTTTTGTTGTGGTAATAGCCTGTGCTGTCAATAATCGTCAGGGCGTCGGTTACATTTTCGCTGACACCCATTGAGTAAATCGCGTTAAGCGCGTTTTCGCGGCAGTAGATTGACGGCTTTTCGAGCAAATCAACCATAATGCGGTTAATCTGCGGCAAGTCCTCGCCGTAAAAAAGCTTGTAGCGCGCGATGATATACGGAAAGTATGCCATCTGAATTTCATTTCGGCGGCTGTAGCGGTTTGCAAGAGCGACAAAAACGCTCTTCAGTCCGCGCAGATACGCCTGAACCTCAGCGGGATATTCCTTGGAAAGAATTTCAAGCGACTTGTCAAAAGCCGTCATCTCGCGCACGTGAACCAGACGTTTAAGAATCAGCATACGGTGCCGTTCGTCGATTACAGCCTTGCCGAACTGTTCTTTTATCAGGTTTATGTAATACAGCCGGCTCTGTTCGGTCTCCCTGTCGTTGCGACTGAACAGAAAGATGCAGACAATATTAAATCCGATCATCGCCAGACATACAGCGAGATAGGCATAAACTAATATCTCAATCTTCATCCTGATTTCTCCAGTATTTTTGTAAAGCGTAATAGGAGCTTTTCAGCCTCTCGTGATATGTAACCGTGTTTTCCCATTTCTTAAGCTTAAACGGCTTAAGCTCGGCTCTGCGGGGTTCGCTGCCGTTTGAGGAAAGTCCTGCCCATATCTCGCTTACCTCGATGTACTCGATGCCGTAGTGTTCGTAGTAGTCGTCGTGAATCGTCATCAGCGACGGATCCGAGAAGTTGAGAAGCTGCCACGGCAGTTTAATCTCGACAAAGCCGTCGCCTGCCATAAAGTCGGCAAGCGAGTTAAAATCCTTGCTCGACGGATTTGCGTTGCCGTAGGTGAGCTTGCCTGTTTCAAAGGTCTCGGCAGGCGCCTGCAGATTGTTGTAAATCAGCGGCGTTGCCGTCTGCAAAATCATATCAATATTCGTAAAACGCGGCGAATCCTTTGAGGGGATATTGTCCTTAAGATAGGCGTTATACTCATAGACGTTCTCGGAGTAATTGCTCCGCAAAACCTCGTAACGCTCCTGAACCCTTACGCGGCTGTTCTGCTTGCCCTCAAGCTCGATTATAAAGGCAATACCGCATAATTTAGGTGGAGGTAAGGCTGACGCCTTGCCGAGACTTTTTTGGGCAACATGACGGAACAATATTCAAGCAAGGCGTGCGCCGTAAATTGTGCGGTGTTGCCTAAAATCAACCGCGCGGTCGAACAGCATATTTTTCTCCTCGTAATAGCTGCTGCCGCTTTTTGGGGTGATGTCGAGCGGAATGTAGATTTTATCCTTGTCGATATTCAGTCCGTCCTTTTTAACCATAAAGTAAACGAACTTTTCGTCGTACTTCATCGAGAGCTTCATATCTCCCCTGTCGGCTACAATGTCATCGTCCGTCCATTCGGAAGCGTCGCCGTCGACGTAGCAGACGGATTGCTCGCTGCCGGGGTCAAAGGAGATCAGACCGAAATACTGCTCGTTAGTCTGGTAGTCTGACCAGTAAGGCGTGCGCTTTAGGTTGACCGCGTACATTGTGTTCCATGTGCGCTTGAACCACTCGTCCTGCCACGAGAACACGCAGCAGCCCGAACAGCCTGCGCCCTTGATATCCTTGTACTGCTCGTTGGTGTAGGCTACGGTTACGTCCTCCCACTCAACGCCGAGGATGTAGCCGATAATCCACTGCGAAACGTCGTGCAGATAAAAGCCCGAGCCTGCCGACGCCATTCTGCCGAGGCCGATTTTTTTGTTGCCGTGAATAACGTCGAGCATTGTGCGGCAGTCGGACAAAAACCTCTCCTTAAAGCCCTTGTCAAGAGCGTCACGGTGAGAGTTTTGGGTGTAGTCGTTAACCCAAACGCCGTGAATAAGATACAGCGGATTGTCGTTATCTTTATTATATTCGTAAAATGCATTGTAGAATACGTCCTGCTGAACCGTGTAGATACGGATGGTATTGGCGCCCATATCCTGAATGTACTTAAACCAGCGCTTATAGGTTTCCTTGTCAATTTTTGCCTGATTAACGGAAGCTGGCAGTGGGTTGAGCTTGTACTGGTTACGGGCAGCACCTACGGACTCGGCAAAGGCATTATGCGTATGTATGTCTTTGACTGCCACAACCGAAAGTCACGCGATCTTGGGATTAAGAATACTGTTATGTATTCGGGCTTGGAGCGAAACGAGATGACAGGCCTGCTGAAAAAGCGCAGTTTTATCAGCGAAGCCGAAAGGCTGCTGCAAACTCAGGACGACAAAAACTGGTGTCTTGTTTCGATTGACATTGAGAATTTCAAGCTGTTTAATGAGTGGTACGGTCATAACGAGGGCGACTTGCTGATGGTGCAAATCGGCGCGGCGCTTTTGCAGGCAGGAGAGCGCACAGGCGGTACGGCGGGATATTTCGGGCAGGACGATTTTTGTCTGCTTGCTCCTTTTGATATGGAATTAATCGGCACGCTGTACGACGACATCGCCTCGCTTGTAAGCTCGCGCGGCGGTAACGTGGGCTTTTTGCCTGCCTTCGGCGTATGCAAGGTCGAAAAGGGCTATCCTACCCTCGACTTGCTCGACCGTTCGTTTTTAGCGGCGCAGGTGGCAAAGAGCGGCTACCGCAACCGTGTACGGATTTTTGAAAAAAGTATGTATCTCCGCACCGACGAGGAGCACCATGTTATAACAAAGTTTTTCCAGGCTCTCAGCCAGCACGAGGTTGTGTTCTATCTTCAGCCTCAGTGCCGCGCTTCATCCGGCAAAATTGTCGGTGCAGAGGCGCTCGCAAGGTGGATAAAGCCCGACGGAACGGTTATTCCGCCCGACGAATTTATTCCGATACTCGAAAAGCGCGGATTAATCTCAGATTTGGATATGTATATTTGGGAGGAAGTCTGCCGCTGGCAGCGCGGCTGGATTGACAGCGGACACACTCCGCTGCCCGTTTCAATCAACGTTTCCGTCGCGGATATTCTGCACACCGACCTTCCGAAATATTTTGAGAACCTAACCGACAGATATTCGCTCGAGCGCAAGCTCATTAAAATTGAAATTACCGAATCCTCGTATATCTCGAACACCACGCTTGTCAGGGACACTGTTCATTCGCTCCGTGAAAAAGGCTTTACCGTGCTGATGGACGACTTCGGCAGCGGATATTCTACGCTGAATATGCTCAAAAACCTGAATATCGACATCATTAAGCTCGACGCGCAGTTTTTGAGAATGGACGAGAGCAACGAGGAAAAGAGCATCCGCATTTTGGAATCCGTCACCAATATTACAAAAACAATAGGCGTTCCGATTATCGCGGAGGGCGTTGAAACCGAAAAGCAAAAGGATTTTCTGCTCGACTTGGGCTGCCGATATATTCAGGGCTACTATTTCTACAAGCCGATGCCTGCGGCGGATTATGAAAGGCTGATTACAAATCCCGAGCTTATCGACACCTCGGGAATCAGATTTAAATCAAATCAGCAGTTCCGCCTGCGCGAGCTGCTCGACAACAATATTTACAGCGACACAAAAAATCGAAAACTCCGAATCGTTCTCCGAGGTTTTGAAAACCAACAACGTCAAGGGCGAGCCTTTGTCGCTGAATGTTCACGGCAACTATATACAGGACGATACCGAGAATATGAATTATATAATCACCTTAAAGTGCCAAAAATAGGAGAAATCATTTTGGAATACGGATACTCGGTTTTAATGGGCATTTTTTCTGCTATGATTTTACTGTATGCAGGATTTGCCGCGATTTTTAAGGATTATAGAATTCTGCCGTTGAGGGTTAGGGTTTCCGTAGCAAAGCCTAAGAACGAAAAGAAATATATGACTCAGTTCGCAAAGATGCTGGCGCTTGTTGCGCTCTCCCCTGCGCTGAGCGCCTTGGCAGGTCTTTGGAATATGGCAGTCGCGCTTATAGTTTTGATTGTCAGCGCAGTATTCTTTATTTGGCTCGGAAGCAGGATTATGAAAAACGTTGAATAACAGCAAAATTAAAAGCGCCGTTTTTGCGGCGCTTTTTGCTTTATATATTTAATTGTTCCGAGTGATTTTTGTCTGGGTATGCCCGTCGTTATCCTCGTAAATTTCGAGGGTGTATTTGTACTCCTTAGCCCCGTCCTTAACGGTAAAGTCTGTTGTGCCGTATTTATGTGCCTGAATAAGGATCGTGCTGTTCTCTCCCGTTGAGTGAACGCTAATCTCGGCTATATCAGCGTCCTCATTGGTAACTACAGCGGCTTCGGTGAGAACCTGATCGTCCGGAAGGAAGGTAGTCACGTTAGTTTCAACCTCCGGTGTAACAAGCGCGATTATCAGAACAGCCGCAAGCGGTACCAAAAAGCCTGTCAGCCTCATCCAAAGCTTCGGGGTGAATACGTAAAGATACAACAACACCTGTCCAAGACAGAAAAGTCCGGTTACAAGCTGGTACGGAAAATGCTTGAACGTAAACATAAACGAGTTTACGTAAGTAAAGGTCAGAAAGATGAGCGCAGGCGATAAAATCAGCAGGCTCAGCCAGTTTTTCTTTCGAATATACCAGCCGGCAAACGCCATTGGTAACGTGAGCAGAGTCCAATAAAACCAATACCTGTAATACATAAACAAGCCCCAGCCCATATCAGAAAACGGGACTTGAAAAAGGTAGATAAGCGGCTGGCTTATCAGGAAAAATACAAAGGTTTTCAGTGCTGATTCAAGCGGCTTTTTGCAGTTTGCCATTATGAAAACCGCAAGCAGAATCCACGCCTCAAAGGTCACACCCATATTGTAGAACGAAGTTTTTTCAAAAATCGGTACAACTAAAAAAATGAACGTTATTACAGCCGAAGCGACGGCGAGTACGATTACCTTCCACCACTTCATATCAATGCCGCCGAAAAGCTTGTCGGTACAGCGCCGTAATAATGATTGTTTTTTGTCTGTCATTAACTAATCAACTTCCTTCCATAAAAAAAACTACACGCCAATTGTACCATAAAACTCCGCAATTTGCAATTACTAAAACAAAAAACCTGCCCTCTCCGCGGAGAAGGCAGGTTGATTTTTCAGCTTACTTTACGGGCACACAGTGCTCGTCGTTGATTTTCTGCACCTTTTTAACGCGACGGACATATTTTTCGGCCGTCAGCGGCTCGGTTGCCATAAATGTCTTTACATTTTCCATTGCAATCATACCGCCGATGATTTTCGCGCCAAGGCAGAGCACGTTTGCGTCGTTGTGCTGTCGCGCGAGCGCCGAGCAGAACGGATCCTGACAAACGCAGGCGTAAATTCCGCTGACCTTGTTTGCAATCATAGCGCTGCCGTAGCCTACGCCGTCAACAAAAATTCCTCTGTCGCACTCGCCTTTTGCAACCGCCAATGCCGCCGGCAGTACAAAATCGGACAAATCGCAGGAGTTCTCGTCGTAAGCTCCAAAGTCAACCACAGTGTGGCCCTGAGCTTCAAGATAAGCCTTAATCTCGTTTTTCATTGATGTACCTGCGTGGTCATTCGCCATAGCTATTTTCATAAAAACATCTCCTTTATTTTAGTTTGAAAAAGGAACGCAAAGTACGGCCATTGCGTTCCTTAAATTTTAATATGCGTTTTACTTTGCGGCTTCAAGCTTTGATTTGCGTTCTGCCTTCATTTTCGGGAGTTCCTTGTCAAACTTAAAGAACAGCAGAAGGATGATTGTCACAATAATGCAGACTATCGGAACGCCGACAAAGCCCAACTGGATAAATATTTTTTCTGTTTCGGTCTGAATATCCGAATTTGCGTCATAGCCGCCAATCTCCATAAGACCGAGCATAACGGTTACGTTAAAGCCGAAGGCGAGCTTTGCAAGGAAGCTGTCGAGCGACGACAAAATACCTGCCGCGCGGATGCCCGACTTGAGCTCGCAGTACTCTACAACGTCGGCAAGAAGCGCGAATCTGATACCCATCAGGTAGCCGAGCGGGAACCATACGAATACCGTACCTACGCAGAGCCAGATAAGATTAGCGCCGCAGAAGATAAAGATTACATTTCCTGCAAGGGCGATGAAGTTCATAAGGATAGCCGACTTCTTTTTGCCCATAATCTTGCAGAAGAACGGAATTGTCAGCTGACCTGCAACCATACTCAGCGAGGTAACAAGCGCCTGAATAGAAACGATTTCTTCAACCCCGAGCGAGCCGATATCTCCGATATAATAGTTGTAGTTATAGAATACGCCTGCCTGCTTTACGGCGAAGCCGAGCAGATAGATGAACATTGTGATTACAAACAGAATATACTGTCCGTTAATCGCCTTGATTCCGTCTTTCAGCTTGATTTTTTCTTCCTTAATCGGTTTAACAATCTCTCGCGTGTATTTGCGTATGAGAATACGAGCAGAAGGATTGCGCCGATCGAGAAGATACCGATTGTCCAAGCGTAGGAGTAAAGGTCTTTTTTGCCGCCGAAGTTGTTGATGAGGGGCAGAGCAAAGAAGGTTACGCAGAAGCTGCCCATCCCAGCCATTACCATACGGAAGGTAACGAGAACGTTTCGCTCCTTTTGGTCGGCGGAAAGGCTCGGCAAAATAGCCGAAAGCGGAGTGTTAACGATTGTATAGCAGGTGCTTACAAGGTTAAATGTGATGAACGCAAAAAGAATAATAAGCACCTTGTTGTTAGAAACAAAGGAAGGCAGAAGGAATGTAAGAACCGCAAAAAACGCGAGCGGCAACGCGCCGATTAAAAAGTACGGACGGCATTTTCCGCTTTTTAACTCGGTTTTGTCAACTACAATTCCCATCAACACGTCGGTGATAGCGTCGATAAACTTTGAAGCGAGCGTAATAACGCCTACAGCCGCGGCGTCGAGCAACAGCGCGTCTGTGTAGTACACCGTGAGGTATGTACATATCATCGGCCAAATCAGGTTACTCGCCATATCGGCGGCGCCGTAACCGAGCCGCTGCCTCATTTTAGAAAATCCCACTTGTTATCTCCTCATAAAATTATTGATATTTTTCTATAGTTTTAGTATATTATATCATTTATTCTCTTTTCTTGCAATAATATTTGGGCATTATTTTCTTATTTTTTTATATCGGAGCAGAACAATAATTTATTATTTACTCAAAACCGTGGACAAGCATATATTTTTCTGCTATGATTAATGAAAATAAAAGTCACTTCGGAGGAGCTATGCAATACAGAAAAGATAAAAACGGCGATGAGCTTTCACTGCTCGGCTACGGCTGTATGCGCTTTTCAAAAAAAGGGCGGCGGAATTGACATTGACAAGGCTGAGCGCGAGCTTATGGAGGCGTACCGCTCAGGTGTTAATTACTACGATACCGCGTATATTTACGGCGGAAGCGAAGCCGCTGTCGGTGAGATTTTTGAGAGGAACAATATCCGCGAAAAAATCAAAATCGCTACCAAGCTGCCGCAGTACCTTGTGGGCAGCAGAGCCGCGCTCGACAAGTACTTAAACGAGCAGCTCTCACGCCTGAGAACGAGTTATGTCGACTATTACCTGATGCACCATCTCACGGATATCTCGATGTGGGAAAAGCTGAAAAACTTGGGCGTAATCGACTGGATTGCCGAAAAGAAGAAGAGCGGAATTATCCGAAATATCGGTTTTTCATACCACGGCAACTCCGACGGTTTCTTAAAAATTCTGAACGACTACGACTGGGATATCTGCCAAATTCAGTATAACTACTTTGACGAGTACTCACAGGCAGGCGTGTCCGGCTTAAAGGCGGCTGCCGCAAAGGGAATTCCCGTTGTAATTATGGAGCCGCTGCGCGGCGGAAAGCTTGTAAATATGCTGCCCGAAGCCGCAAAGAAGGTTATGAAGGACAGCAAACGCGACTGGACTCCTGCGGAGTGGAGCTTCCGCTGGCTGTACAACCAGCCAGAGGTAACGGTTGTGCTTTCGGGAATGAACTCTATTGAGATGGTACGCGAAAACTGCCGCACAGCTTCGGACTCGGAAGCAGGACAATTTACAGCAGGGGATTTTGAAACCCTCAGAGCAGTAACCGAGAAAATCCGCGAAAACGAGAAGGTCGGCTGTACCGGCTGCCGTTACTGTATGCCCTGCCCAAAGGGAGTTGACATTCCCGGTACGTTTAGCAGCTACAATACGATGTTTATTGAGTCAAAGCGCGACGGTCGAATGCAGTACGCTCAGGCGGTCGGACTGACAAAGGAAAGCGCATTTGCCTCTCAATGTATTGGCTGCGGAAAATGCGAAAAACATTGTCCGCAGGAAATCCCCATCCGCAAAATGCTCAAAGAGGCTGACAAAGCGCTCAGACCTCTCCTCTATAAAATCGGCATAAATATCGCGAGGAAATTTATGCTCAGAGACGCCAAGAAGCATTAAGACAGAACAAAGCCCGGCAATCGCTGCCGGGCTTTTGTGTTTGATTATAAATCGTCCTCAACCTTATCATTAAGGCAGGGGATGAATTTTTTGTGCCACTCGGGCGGCTGGGGCATTTCTGTACCGGTCACGCATGCCCAAATAACGCGGCGGTGAATTATCAGAAACACACCTGCGATTACCAGTAAAAACTTAAGTAAACGTTTCATAATTATCCTTTCTTAAAAATCGAGCATATTTTACCCTTTCGGGATTTCGTATAATTTTATTATTTCGACATTGAAGCCGCAAATTCACGCGCCTTTGCGTAGTCGTCCTCTGAGGGCAAGCCCTTGTTAATAATAATCCAAGAGGCAGCGCAGTGGAATTCCTTTTCGCTGAGCGGAATGTTCAGAGCGTCGCACTCCTTTTTTACCATTCCCCAGGTGGATTTTCCCGAGCATGAGGTGCTGAAATTTACAACCTCTCCGATTTTATCCTTATTACGGGCGAGGAAGTCCTTGACCTCTTTGTCGATATTCGCCGCGTACATTGCGTTGACGAGGAACAAACGGTCAACCCTATCACTGAGGTCGGTCGCTACGGTGAGCGCCTTTTTGCCTGTCGCCTTTGCAATCTGATTTGCGAGCTTTTCGGTATTGCCCTTTTTGGATTTTGTAAAATAGCGGATTTCAGTATTCATAGGATGCCTCCCTGTTTAGTATTTTCCGTAAACATCAATATTACTGATTTTATTGTAACAAATCATCATTTTGATGTCAACAAGAATTTACCATACAATCAGGATTTGCCGAGCATCTTTTTAGCCATACCGAAGTAAACCATACATACGATGTAGCCGACAAATTCAAAGCCTGCTTTTACCGCTCCGAGCAGCTCTGCTCTGCGCGGAACAAAGCCTGCGGCTATCTGCAAAATCAAAGCGACACCGAACAGAACGGTTATCACAACAATCATAACCTTTCCTGTTCTCTGGATGTGAACATTTTTCAGGTACTCCGCGAGGGTGAAAATTGCCAGAATAGCGTAAATGTTAATCAGCAGAGTGAAAACCTCGTCAATCGCGGCAAAAATGCTGTTTACCGTTCCTGCCGTCAAGGTCATTCCCACGGTACAGACGGCGCAGATAACTACAAAATACAGCGCCTTGTTGAAGTACCACTCGTCCTTGCGCGCCTGATTAAGACCGATAAACTGAATAACAAACGCTGCTATTCCCACTGCGGACGAAAGCAGAACCAACGTTGCCAAGCCCCAAAACTGGGCGGTGTCGATATCGGGCAGTTTTATTTTTCTGTCGAGCAAAACCATCAATACAGCGACGAACATCAGCCCTGCGGAGATAATATTGAGTATCTCGGAAATAAAAAGCTTTTTTACGCCCGAGTAAGCGCGAGGATATTTCATATACTTCTCTCCTTTTAAGGCTGATCGGTGCGCTGAATCGGAGCACCCGAATAGTCACCGAGCTGCAGAAGCGTCCAAACGTCCTCTTGCGCTCCCTTTTCCTTGTTGGTATTAGTCATAATATCGTCGCAGTAGCGGTAAAGCTGATTTGTCGCTGTGACAACCTCGCTCCAGTTCTCCTTCTGTTCATCGGAGAGGGGATCCACCTTGAGCTCCTCCTTGTAAAGGATTTTCTCCGACAAGTAGTCGGTAAACTTTA
>ONPH01000096.1 GCA_900319655.1 uncultured Eubacteriales bacterium | reverse complement strand
AGAAAATCAATATCAATATCTTTAATATCAATTTCTTCAAATTCAGTGTCTTTTGGAACAATTTTATAATAGAGTTTCAGATAACGGAAGAACATTCGTAAATCCAAAAAGTATTCGCTTACGGTTTTTTTTGATTTTTGCCGGACGGTTCCTTGATAAGTTAAATATTCCTTTAAGACAGGAAACGACTCGTCACGAAAATCAACAGCCATAAAATCACCTTCTGATTTTTGATATTTATATAATAACACAAAAAGGTAGGGGTATAATTCTAATTTAGAATAATTATACAAAATGGATATTTTGTATAATTGAGGGGAGAAGGTTACTGATAGAGTTTAGAGTTTAATTATTTTATTGAAACGTTTGTTGATAACCGTAGGGGCGGACTGAAATGTCCGCCCGAGGTCGTTCATTTAAAGCTATCAAATTAAATTAAATCTTTGGACGAGAACAAACGTCTGCTATAATGACAGCCGCAAGGGCTGTCACTCATCACGCATACATTTAATTTACACCGTAGGGGCGGACCCGTGTGAAATTCCCCTGTCAGGGGAAATGTCGCGTAGCGACAAAAGGGTTGCCGTCCGGCTACGGACGCCCGAGGGACAGGAACAAAACATTATAATCTCAGATGTATTTTTGTGTGCTGAATTAAACGTCCGTTTATCTCGATAAAATCGGATTGTACGGTAATCACGGCACACGTTTCCCGGGCGGACACACGGGTCCGCCCCTACGGTTATCAACAAACGTTTCAATAAAATAATTAAACTCTAAACTCTAAACTCTAAACTCTAAACTCTCAACTCCAACCTGCTCTTCTCTACTTTGTTAAATATTTAACAATATTATCTAAAAGCAACACCGCAATATTTTTATGCGGTGCTGTTATGTTTTTTTATTAAATTCATTCCTTCAAGGTCTTCACCGAGTTCAATGTTGTTTTTATTATTTTCAGGATTTGCCTCGTCAATTACCGTGACTGCGCCTACGGGCGTTTCCTTTAGCAAATCATCACAGGTTTTGTAGAGCTTGCGGTAATAGTCAGCCGCCTCGTCCCAACAGCGCTTTTGCTCTGAGAAAAGCTCAGTCTCCCCCACACCGTACTTATCCCTGATAATCGAGCCCAAATACTCGGTAAACTTTGCCGAACCATAGGCGTTCAGGTGCTGAACATTGTAGTAAAGCTCAGGCGGATAGCTCATTGTAACGGGATCGCGCTCGAAGTTGATGAAATCAAAGCCATAGGATTTTATAATCTTCCCTGCCCTGTTTGTCATACAAAAGCTCTCGTAATCGACCTCGCGTTCAAGGTGCGGAGCTCTGAAAAAGACAATTTTAATCTCATTCTCCTTGCAGTACTGTAAAACTTCCCTGAGCTTTTCCTCACTAAACGGCGTTAAATCCGCCTCGGTGCTGTCATTTACCAGCTTTTGGTTAAGATACTGTTCATCATAACCGCACTTGCCGATGTTCGATTTATAGCCCTTTAGCAGAGTATAACCCCTCAAATGCTGGCTGATAAGCGGCGCAAGGAATTTTATTCCGCCCGGGTACTCGTCCCAGCAGGAATGGTACTTGATTAGCGGAAAAACATATTCCTCTTTATTTTCGGGATTGAGCCTGTCGATATATTCAAGTTTATTTTCACCAAGCGGAACGGCGTCAATGTACTTTCTGATACTTCCCTCGTTGTGCTCGTTGCTGTCATCGGGATAGATAAACGGATTTACCTCAACCATAATCAGCTTAGGATTTTGAGTGCGCTCAATCTCTTTAATCTGAGTAAGAGCCGCGCCTGCGGTTACAGAGGCGGTTGCGTACGGATAGCTTGTAAAGCCGAACTTCTCATAGGCAAGCCCCGGAGAAAAGCCTGTATAAAGCTCGCTCGCACCTGTCAGCACAACGTCAAGAGAGTTTTCGTCCTCGAGGTAAAAGCCGTCAATCCTGAGCTTGTTGTGGTCGATATGGCAGAGCACAAAGTTCTGCAAAAACAGCGTGAACAAGCTCACAATCAAAAGCAGAGATGTTAACTTGACCGTTCTTAATAAATATTTAGTCATATTTCCATTCTCAATTTTCAATTTTAAATCAATCGGGAATAAACGGCAATTCATACGGGTCGGTTTTATACGCATAAGTCGGTTTTTGGGTTGTAGGCTCAGCAACGGTTACCGTCCCGCCTATCCCGAGCAAATCTTCATACATAGCGACATACCTTTGAATATTATGCGCGTCATTTATGTCAAGACCGTTTCCGTCAATATCCCCTGCTTTTTCGTTAAACTCAGGCACAGAGATATCCGCCAAGACCATCTGCACAGCCGTGACGTCCGAAATCGTAACAACACCGTCCGAATTCGCGTCACCGAGGATATATTCGGTTTTATTATCTGCAACAGCACGAACGGCAAAAATAACACAGACAGATATAATAAGAGAAAGAATTACAGTGGTAAATCCTTTAAAAATTTTCATAAAAACACCCCTGAAAAAGTTGAAAGTGGAAAGTTGAAAGTGTAAAGTTAAGGGTCGCTTACGCTCCGAATTTATAATTATGCAGAGCGTTTGGAAAAGTTGAATTCGCACAATATTAATTCAGTCGGGAATTAAACGTTTCGGTACAGCAAACCTATCTTCTCGACCGAAATTTTCAACTTTCAATTTTCAACTATTATATAAACTATTATATCACAAAACCTCATATTATCCACTCGTTAAATATAACAAATTTTCAATAACGGTTTTGTCCAAAACAGACAAAAACAGGATACGGATTTTTACATCCGTACCCTGCCGAAATATAAATTAAATCAGATTAGCAAACGCCCTGCTGGATCATAGAGTCAGCAACCTTAACAAAGCCTGCGATATTAGCGCCTACTACAAAGTTATCCTTGTAGCCGTACTTCTCGGCAGCCTCTGAGATGTTCTTGTAGATGTTCTCCATGATGTCCTTAAGCTTAGCGTCAACTTCCTCGAATGTCCATGAAAGTCTCTGAGAGTTCTGGCTCATTTCGAGAGCTGATGTAGCAACACCGCCTGCGTTAGCAGCCTTACCGGGAGCAAACAGGAGACCTGCGTCCTGAATAAGCTTTGTAGCCTCAAGAGTTGTAGGCATATTAGCGCCTTCTGCAACAGCATAGCAGCCGTTAGCGATAAGTCTCTTAGCGTCATCCTCAGTAAGCTCGTTCTGAGTAGCGCAAGGCAGAGCAACGTCACACTTAACAGACCAGTCAAACTTGCCCTCGGTGTACTGAGAGTTAGGTCTGTAGTTCTTGTACTCAGAAAGTCTTGCACGCTTAACTTCCTTGATTTCCTTGATAGCCGCGAGGTCGATACCTTCCTCGTCATAAATCCAGCCTGTTGAGTCAGCCATTGTAACAACCTTAGCACCGAGCTGAGTAGCCTTTTCTGTAGCGTAAATAGCAACGTTACCCGAACCCGATACGCAAACGGTAGCACCGTTTAATGACTTGCCGTGGTCTTTGAGCATAGCGTCTGTGAGGTAAAGCAGACCATAGCCTGTAGCCTCTGTACGAGCGAGTGAACCGCCCCAGTTGAGACCCTTACCTGTGAGTACGCCCTCGTAAACGTTTCTAATTCTCTTGTACTGACCGAACATATAGCCGATTTCACGAGCGCCTGTTCCGATGTCGCCTGCGGGAACGTCAGTGTCAGCGCCGATGTGCTTGCAGAGCTCAGTCATAAAGCTCTGGCAGAAGCGCATAACCTCGTTATCACTCTTGCCCTTGGGGTCAAAGTCAGAGCCACCCTTGCCGCCGCCGATGGGAAGACCTGTCAGCGAATTCTTGAAAATCTGCTCAAAACCGAGGAACTTGATAACGCCGAGGTTTACCGAGGGATGAAGTCTGAGACCGCCCTTGTAGGGACCGATGGCGCTGTTGAACTGAACGCGGAAGCCGCGGTTAACCTGAACCTTGCCGTTGTCGTCAACCCAGGGAACTCTGAACATAATAACTCTCTCGGGCTCGGTAATTCTCTCGAGAATACCGTTTGCCTCGTACTGAGGGTTCTGCTCAAAAACAGGCTCGAGCGATGTGAGAACCTCTGTAGCCGCCTGAATAAACTCAGGCTCAGCGGCATTTTTTGCTTTAAGCTTTTCAAGCTGTTCGCTAACGTATGACATAGTGATGTCCTCCTTAAAATAAAACATTTAAAATATAAACAAATTCAAGGTGTTGAACAGCGATATTTGCAGGAACAAAAATCGTTTCTTTCAACAACGTTACTATAATACTATATTATATTAATTTTTGCAAGTGCTTTTTGCAAGTTTTTTTAAAAATATTTCATATTTTAACGTTTTTTACGAAATTTTAGCCCGATTTTGCAGGAAAAGGCAGTAAATTTACGTCAAAAATGCAAATATAAACGTTTGATATACAGTTTAAAATCTTTTGTATAATTCGCTCTCATTCTTTCCACAGCACTTTAAACATAACTTTTAGTTGCATTTGGACATATCAACATGTTATAATAATGTTGAAAGTAAAATTATACAGATAGTAATAAGGTGAAATTATGGATTATCATAAGCGTTTAAGAGAACTTCGAATTGAGCACGGCTACACCCAAGAGCAGATAGCGTTCATTCTCCACACCCGTCAGGAGCAGTACAGCAAGTACGAAAACGGCAAGCGTGACCTCCCTATCAAGCACCTGATAGCCCTGTGCTGTCTGTACCGCGTTTCGGCGGATTACGTTTTGGGTATAGAAAAAGTAATAAATAAGGAATAAGGAAATTTAACGGAAACGTTTGTTGATAGTTTAAAGGCTCCCCCATCACGCATACATTTAATTTACACCGTAGGGGCGGACTGAAATGTCCGCCCGCAGGACAGGAACATATCATTTGATATATATAAACGTTTTGTGTGCTGAATTTTACGTTCGTTTATCGTGATAAAATCGGATTGTACGGTAATCACGGCACACGTTTCCCGGGCGTCCGTAGCCGGACGGCAACCCTTTTGTCGCTACGCGACATTTCCCCTGACAGGGGAATTTCACA
>ONPH01000200.1 GCA_900319655.1 uncultured Eubacteriales bacterium | reverse complement strand
ACGCTATTCACGACACCGTTCATGAAATGGCTAAGGGCGAGGCAAGACACGGCGCAGGCTTTAAGGGATTGCTTAAGAGATATTTTGGTAAGTAATTTACCGCATAAAATCTAAGCTTTTAAGGAGTAGGAGAAATCCTGCTCCTTTTCTTTTTAAACGGAAAAAGACAGCCGCAAGGGCTGTCACTACGATGTATCTTATTGGTTTTATTGTAGGGGCAAGGCTTGCCCTTGCCCGCGGGCGGACACGCGGGTGATTCCCCTGTTAGGGGAAATGTCACGAAGTGACAAAAGGTAATTCCCTTTTTAAGGGAAATGTCGCGTAGCGACAAAAGGATTGCCGACGTGCTAAGGTTGCCGTTGTGCTAAGAACGCCCCTACGGTTACTAACAAATGTTTCCGATAAATCAATTAAACTCTCAACTCTAAACTCTCAACTCTTAACTCTAATTTATTCCTGCGCTTTTTTGTAGAACGGCTCAATTCCCTTGACCGCGTTCTTTGCAAACTCCATTGAGTAGGGCATCATCGAGAGCTGGAACTGCTCGTCGATAAAGGGCTGGGCGATGTCGGAGATATCCTTGAATGTCTGCTCCATATCGCCGTAAAAATCAACTACGATAAAGTAGCTGAGCTGGCCGTCCTGCTCAACAAGTCTGAGGTAAGCGGCGTTTACGTTCGGCTCGGTCGAAAAATGGTTGATTAGCGCCGCCATCAAATCAATCGGGTACTCCTTGGGCTCACCGACCTTGACCTCGCCGCCCTTGAGCATATTCTGCTCGTGGCGCATATAGTCGCGCTGCTGCTTGATTGAGTTGACCATATTTTTCGGGAAGGTAACGCTCTTGCCGAAGGGGTTGATGACAAAGCCGAGGACGTTCGCCTTGGGGTCCATCACCATAGCCGCAAGGCTGTCAAAATCGGTTACAACCTTTGTCGCCTTTTCGTTGCCGTTCCACTTAAACAGCTCGTCGGTATCGGAAAACGCTCCGAAGAAACGCTCCTTTTTGTTGTTCTCGAGAAGTCTGAACTGCACCTGAGTCGCGTTGCTCATAACGGTTCTGCCGTTTTCGGTGCGAGCCTGCGGAATTTGCTTCATCATCGCAGGCAGGATAAACTTTGCCGCCACAACCTTGTTAATCATCGCGTTGATGTTCTCGGGATTGCCGTCCGCCTGCATTTTTTCAATCGCCTCGAGAAGCTCGGGGTTTTTTATTTGCTCAGCAGGTACCTCGCTGTTTTCCATCTTCATATTATGTAATTCGCTCATTTTATTTTCCTCCGAATGTGCTTAGGGCAATACCGCACAATTCAGGTGTGCGGATTGCGATTTAAGATTTTTCGTCAGAGTGCTCAAATAAATTGAGGTAATTTTTCGTCAGAGTGCTCAAATAAATTGAGGTAAGGCTGACGCCTTGCCGAGATTTTTTGGGCAGTCTGGCGGAATAATATTCAAGCAAGGCGTGCACCGCGAATTGTGCGGTGTTGCCTTAATACTGTACTTTATATACCTTATCGGGCTCAACCTTAAGTCCGTTGCTCTCGGGATATTGAACACTGTCGATTCGCTCGCCGTCGTTAAAGATAATCAGCGGACTGTCCCAATCCTTGTCAAAGGTGTAGCTGTATTTGCCGTCGGCTTCCTTGGTCATGGGCTTGCCCGGCCACGGAGCGTTCTCAACAACGTTTTTGTCGTAGGCGTATACGTTAATTTCGTCGCGCCACTCGGCAGGCTTTTCAAAGTAAATCTTTGTGCCGTTAGCCACCTTGTAGGTCTCGCGGAAGGTGATTTCGATGCGCTCGTAGGTGGGCGTTCCCTTTTCGTTTTCGGCAGTCAGCTCAATTTTGGCAACGTTGCCTTTTTCGGGCTTATTGACTGTGATTTTGTCGCCGTTTTTGAATTCCTTTGCCTCGGCGCCGTCTACCGAATATTTACCTGTCTCGGCGTTTTCGAGCTTCAAGGTTATTTCGGTCGAGGTCTTGTCGGTCGTAAAAACAGTATTGTCCGCAACGCCGACGTTCGCGCACGGAGCGTACTCGGTGTAGCCGTCGTTGTAGAGTACTACTACCGAATTTGCCGGAATTGCATTTTCACTGCTGAGCTTGCCGCCCTTGACGGTGTACTCGGTTTTGTTGTCTACGCGGTCGGTGTATGTGCCGTCGGGCAGGTTAATCTCAAAATCTGTTTTGAGCTCGCCTGTGGTGTTTACGATTACCGCGCCTTTTTTGCCGCGCTCGATGATGATTGCAGATGAATCGTCGTTCGGGTTAACAAGGGTTTCGTCCTCGCCAATCATCGCGGTGCGGAAGAAGTTTACCGCCTTTACCCTGTTGTCCTTGTAAATATCGTCGCCCTGAGCGCCGATACGGTTCATTCCCCATTCGTTTTCAGCGCTGCTCATATACGGACGTGCAAAGAACAGCGGAGTGCCGTCCTTGCGCGCGGTGATAATCGCCCAGCCGAGAGCGATTTGGTCATTTGTGAGCTGCTTTGAGGTGCCGTCGTTGATGTAGTTGTCGTGCGACTCAACCCAGGTTACAACCTTCGGCTCGGCGTCGCCTATCCAGTAATCCTGAACGCCTGAAACGTCAAGAAAATCGCTTGTCAAATCTCCGCGGATTTTTCCGCCGTAGGAGCTTGAGGTTGTTCTGCCGATTGCGCTGATGTAGTCGGTAAGGCGGTCTTTATCGCCCTGAAGAACCTCGCCGTAGATGAACATTTTATCGGCGTTTTTAATGTCCTTTGTAACTCGCTCCCAGAAGTTGTTTGTAAAACCGTCGTCCTCCTTAGGGTCGTCGGGAAGTCCGATATGCTTTGCGGTGTCGTAGCGGAAGCCGTCCGCTCCGCTGTCGATGCAGTCGTTGATAAATTCGAGGAAATAATCCTGGAACGACGGACGTTCGGTGTTGATGTCGGGTAGTCCGCCCATTTTGTATGTAGTGCACTGGAGTCTGTCGCCCCAGTTCTTGATATCGTTGGCACTGCCCTTGTGGAACAGGGTGTCGGTGCTTCCGCCGCCTGCCTTGATTAAATCGGGAGAAATCGCGTCGAGCTTTGGCGTGGTGTGGTTGGCGATAACGTCAACAAGAATTTTAATGTTGTATTTGTCCGCTTCCTCGCAAAGAGCCTTGAACTCGTCGCGCGTACCGAGCTGATAGTTGCCGATTTTGAAGTCGGTGGGCTGGTAGTGGTAGTACCACTTGCCGTCGCCGTAAAGCTCCATTCCGCCGTCGTCGCCCTCTAAGCAGGTGTTAATCGGAGAGGTCTGAACCGAGGTATAGCCTGCCGCCGCGATGTCGGGCAGAGATTTTTTGATGGTGTTAAAGTCCCAGCTGAACGCCTGCAAAATCGCGCCTTCCTCAATCTTGTCGGCGTTTTTGAAGCCGCTGCTGTCTTTTGACTGAGCACTGTTCTGAGCGTTGTTACAGCCTGCAAGCGCGACTGAACCGCTGAGCATTAAGCCCGATAAAGCAATAGCTATAATTCTTTTATGCAATTAAAATCACCGCTTTCATTTTAAGTTATTTTATATCTTATTTATTATAACATAAATAGCGGCGTAATAAAATAGTTTTTTATAATTTTTGAACAGGAAATTATTATTCTTTTTCAGAATTATAGAAGCCTTCACCCATAATTGAATTGGCTGTCGTCACCACGACAAAGGCGTTTT
>ONPH01000201.1 GCA_900319655.1 uncultured Eubacteriales bacterium | reverse complement strand
CGGCTCTTTTCGGAAAGCCTGAAATTCCGTCCTTCTGCCTGAGCGTATCAAACTTTGAAAATCTGCCTGTCAGGAGCTTATGAGTGTAGCTCTGATGGCCGACGTCCCAGACAAGGCTGTCCTTCGGGAAGTTAAAGCTGCGGTGCATTGCGACGGTCAGCTCGACAACGCCGAGGTTTGGCGAAAGATGGCCGCCGTTTACCGAGACGACCTCAACGAGCTTTTCTCGGATTTCAGTGCAAAGCGAGGGCACGTCCTCGCTCTTTATCTTTTTGACGTCCTCAGGTGATTTAATTGTAGAAAGTAGCTTATACTCACCCATTGTGTTTTCCTTATTTCTAATAAAGAGGCAATATCGTACAATTCAGGTGTGCGAATTGCGCTGTAAGATTTTTCGTCAGGGTTCACAAATAAATTGAGGTAAGGCTGTCGCCTTGCCGAGATTTTTTGGGAAGTCTGACGGAACAATATTCAAGCAAGGCGTACGCCGCGAATTGTGCGGTATTGCCTTTATTTAATTCTTTCTCTTTGCAAGCTCGAGGGCGAATTCCCTGAGCGAATCGGAGTTGTTTTCAAACGCGTCGAGGGCGTCGATTGCACCCTGTGTAAGCTCGTCCACGAGCTGACGGCATTTGTCAATTCCCAACAGCGAAACATAGGTTGACTTGCTGTTTTCATCGTCGCTGCCAACGGGCTTTCCGAGCTCCTCGTCAGAGGATGTTTGGTCGAGAATATCGTCCTGAATTTGGAACGCTATTCCGATTTTCTCGGCGTAATCGGAAGCCGCCTTAAGCTGAGCCTCGCTTGCCCCTGCGCTGATACAGCCAAGCTCGCAAGCCGCCTTGATTAAGCAGGCGGTTTTTTTGTAATCCATCTCCTGCAAAACCTCAATCGGGGCGTTGGTATTCTCGCTCATAAGGTCAATCACCTGTCCGCCGACCATACCCGTAGAGCCTACGTAACGCGCAAGCGCGTTTGCGGATTTGCGGCAGGCTTTGTCGCCCATCAGCTCAGCCGCCTTGTCGGATGAAAGGATTTCAAAAGCGGTCGTCTGCAGCGCGTCGCCTGCCAAAAGCGCGATATCCTCACCGAAAACCTTGTGGTTTGAAGGCTTGCCGCGGCGAAGGTCGTCGTCGTCCATACAGGGCAAATCGTCGTGAATAAGCGAGTAGGTGTGAATCATCTCAACCGCGCAGGCGCCCGGAACAGCCGCCTCGGGATTGCCGCCGCACAGCGCGTTAAACTCAAAAACAAGCCTCGGACGGACGCGCTTTCCGCCTGCTTCAAGGCTGTATTTCATCGACTCAATCAGCTTTGACTCTCTGCAGTTTAAGTCCGGCAGAAAATCAAACAGCGCCTTTTCGGTTAATTCAATATAATTATTCTTCATAAAAATCCGCTCCTTCAAGCTCGGCAGCGTCCTTCCAGTTTTCTGCTCCGAGCTGTGCGAGCCGCTCGTTAACCTCGGTGATTTTGCCCTGATAGCCGTTAAGCTCGGTCATCGAAAATTCAATCAGCTCGCAGATTTTTGTATATAATTCCATTGATTCCTTTAGGGGAAGCGCCTCGCTTTCGAGCTTTGAAACATACTGCTCGATGAGCTCGCCTGCCTGTTCAACGGTTAGGTTCTTTTTATCCATTTTTACTGTCCTCCATACCAGCATACTCAAGCAGGCGCTGAATTCTGTGATTTGCTCCGCTCCTGCTTATCGGCGGATTTAGGTTTTGGCCGAGGTCTCTGAGCGACATCTCGGGATTTTCAAGGCGGAGATACGCAATCTCACGTAAATCGCTTGGCAGGGTATCAAGCCCCTGCTTTTGTTTGATAAGCTTAATCGCCTCAATCTGCCTTGCCGAAGCCGAGGCGACCTTGCCGATATTCGCCATCTCGCCGTTAATGCGGCGGTTGATGTTGTTGCGCACCTGCTTAACCGCCTTTGTGCCCATAATTTCCATGGCGTCGCGCAGCGAAAGCCCCTTCAAGTCAGGCATTTTCGATGCGGCCATCTCGCCAAGGACAAGCGTCACGCCCGCCGTATCGGATGTGTTCTGGCGCTGGGAAATAACGCGGGAACCCACGCCGTCAAAAGCCACCTTGCAGTTCCTGTCGCTTGCAACCTTTTTCGCGCCATCGAGCGGCATTCCCATAAAATCGACATCGCAGGGAGTATCGCGTTTCACCTGCGCCAGGTTATACGAAATCGGCGAAAGTTGCGGATGGAAGTAGATCCCTTCCATAATCCGACGGAAAATAGGGCCCGCCGTGACGCCACCCGTATGTCCGCGGTCCTTGTCCATATT
>ONPH01000218.1:3122-5042 GCA_900319655.1 uncultured Eubacteriales bacterium | reverse complement strand
ATATTTTCGAGAAACTGCAAATGATTGCAGATATTTTTTTTCTTTTTCAATATTCTTCGTAACTTTGCACCCTGTAATGACACCTTTAGAATATAAACAACTGAAAGCATTTGCCAAGCAGGATGGAGCATTGCTCTCCCTGTTATGGATTGGCAGTTTTATCTGCTATATCAAAGGACTCACCTACCCCTCACTGGGGACGGCCGCCTTGCTGCTTATCATCTCATCCCCCTTCTTTGCTGCGAACAGGTTGCGCCATTTCCGCGACGTAGCACGTGAAGGCGCAATAACCTTCCTGAGGGGTTATGCCTACACCATCCTGATCTTTTTCTATGCCGGACTGTTGCTAGCAGCTGTTATTTATGTCTACTTCGCCTTTATTGACGACGGATTCCTTTTGGGGAAGTTCAATACGCTGGTCCATTCAGCAGAAGGGGCAAAAATACTGGATGTCTACGGCATGCGTCGTGAGATGGAGGAAGGTCTGAAGCAGTTGGCTGAAATGCGCCCTATAGACTTTGCGTTGAACATGCTGACCATCAATATCACGTCGGGATTGTTCTTAGGACTGCCCATTGCAGCATTGATGAAGAAAGAGGTAATAATTAAGAATTGAAAGTTAATATCATAAAATGGACATATCAGTAGTAATCCCCCTATACAACGAAGCCGAATCGCTTCCGGAGCTTCATGCTTGGATAGCCCGTGTGATGGAAGAGCACCACTTCAGCTATGAGGTGATATTCATCAATGACGGCAGTACCGACAATATCCGAAACGGGCAAAAAGCCTTTTTTGTCGGGCTTGAAAAGCTTAATCATAAGCCCTGTCGCGATAACCATCAAAATTCCGTAGCCCGCGTCGGAGAACATCATTCCGAAGAAGAAGTAGAAGAAAAACGCGAGTATCGGGGTTGGGTCAATATCGCTCTTGCCCGGGGGAGAGTACATATTAAGTATACCCTCGGCAGGCTCTGCGAATTTGTTGTTTTTGAGCTTAACCGGAGCGTCGTCGCCGGCGTCGTCAAACTCAACGACGCAGTCGCACACTCTGGTGCAGAGAGCGTTGAGCTTTTCGCAGTCGCTCTCGGGAACGTAACCGTCAAGCACAAATACGTGCTTTGAATGGTCAAGTCCGTTAATTACGCTGTATTTGTCGCTTCTTATTCTGAAATAATCCTGAGTTGTCTTGATATCCTCACGCATAGGCGCGAAAGAGGCGATTTCCTTTTCCGCCTGTTCGCTCTGCTCTTTGAGCCTTTCGCTTTTTGCCGTAAGCTGTTCGGTCTTGACCTTCGGGATTTTGCTTGTCGGGCTCATCGGGCGCGAATAGCCCAGGCTCCTTAAGCAGTCCTCTGCCATAACCTTTTGGCTTATTGGTACGAACATAACAAAGTTTGTCAGTCCGTGACCTGCGTGGATAATCTCGAGCTCACATTCAAGCTTTGGATTTTCCTCAGCCAGTCTTTCTTTAATTTTCTGTTCGGAATATTCCTCGGGAAGCGAGCCTATGAACACCGCGGTAGATTTTGTGCCGGTAGTATTCAGCGGAATGTCAAGATTTTTCCACGAATCGAGCATATCGAGCTTTGAGCGTATCTTGACTTGCTCTGCGGAGTTGTCGGTAATCAGCTTGTCAAGCTCGACGAGCTTGTTGCATGCCGATATGACCTCGCCCGACTTTGAGGCGATAACGCCGATTTCGTCGGGGTCAACCTCGCGCCTTCCCTTAAAGGAATCGAGCAGACCTGATTTTTCGGGGACGATGTTGTCCAAAATCTTAAGAGCGTGCTCGGTGAGCTGAACGTTTCGTTCAAAGACCTGCATCTGAGAGGATTTGTCGATTTTCTTAAACCCCTTCTTGCCGCTTTCGGTCTTGCGAACCTGAACCAGACCGCTGTCCTGCAAATGCTCAAGCAGG
>ONPH01000218.1:0-3069 GCA_900319655.1 uncultured Eubacteriales bacterium | reverse complement strand
GATAATCCGCACGGTTTTCATTTTTTCTTTTGCCAAACAGTATCACCACACTTTTAATTAGAGTTTAGAGTTAAGAGTTGAAAGTTTATTTGTTCCAATTCTCAATTCAAAAGCAGAGCTGCTGCTTTTGCTATTACGCTTTCGCGGTTTTTATCGGCAAGCGCCGAAATATCGCCGCACGCCTTTTCAGCTTCCGCCTTGGCGGCTTTGCCCTTTTGTTCAAGCTCCGCCTTTGACTTTTCGAGCTCGTCAGCGGACTTTTGTTCGGCAGCCTTCCTGCGCTTGCGGGTAAGCTCAGCGGCTTCCTTTTTAGCCTGTTCAGCGGTGTCTGCCGCCTTTTCAAGTGCCTTTTCCTCGCGGGAAGCGGCTTCTTCCTCGGCGGCGCAAACGGCGTCTAACATATCCTTTGCCATAAATACTCCTTTCTTTTTTGAAAGTCAGCCAAAAAATGTCTTGATTATTTTTCGTCTATAGAACTCAATTTTAACATAAAACCGCGGAAAATGCAACATTTTGGGCGGCGTTTTTATTGGTTAAAAGCCGTTGTTTGTCCGGTTTTTTGAAAAAGATTTTTCATTGTTCTTTTAGTGAATATTAACTGCAATTTTAGGGTGCACAATGACAAATCGGACGCTTTTGTCATATTTACCTTCTTTTTGCGGAAAAAGAAAAATAAATGTCGTTTTAGGGCACAATTTTACTAAAAAATAGTTGTGCTCATACTTGACATTTTGCACAGTCAAATGTTACAATGTGACAGATAGTCATATTGACATACTAAGGGGGTAATTATAATGATTAAACAAACATTTTACAATCTTCCGGAGCACAAGCGTCAAAGGGTTATTAACGCTGTTGTTGAAGAGTTCGCAAACGCCGAGAGCGATAAGGTCAGCATTAACCATATCGTTCAAAATGCGGATATCTCACGCGGAAGCTTCTACCAGTATTTCGACGATAAGCTCGATTTGGTAGAGGTGCTTATCAAGTCGTTTATCGACAAGGGAATTGACGATGTCCGCCGCGCGATTGTCAGCTCGGACGGAGACATCTTCTACACCTTTGAGTGTATGTACGATGTAATTATCGGCTTTTCGAGCGATGAAAAGCAAAAGCGCGTGCTCAANNAGGGCTAACAACAACCTTGTATCCGACTACATCATCAAGCGCTACAAGGGCATTGACAGCCTTATAAACATTACCGACGAGTTCTCGCGCAAGGGCTTTAGATTTAAATCCGACGAGGATATGATTCTGCTCCAGCAGATTTTGACCTCGGTGCTCAAAAACGCGATTTACAACTACTATGTTTTTGACGCCGATTCCGAAGAAACCAAAAAGCGCTACCTGCGCAAGCTTTACATTATCAAGCAGGGAGCGATGAAGTAAGCTAAATTGCCGCGTTGCGGCAGCTGTAATTTAGCTCGCCGACAGGCGAATTTAGCTCAAATCAAGGTGATTATTAAATGCTTTCAAAATTCAGCGTAAAAAAGCCGATGACCGTGTTTGTCGCGGTTGTTTTGGTAATAGTGCTGGGTATAGTTGCTTTCGGCAGAATGACTCCCGACTTGCTGCCAAATTTGGATTTGCCCTATCAATTGATTTTGACTACCTACCCGGGGCAGACTCCCGAGACTGTCGAGATGATGGTTACAAAGCCGCTCGAGCAGTCGGTTTCGGTAATTGACGGAGTAAAACGTATCAATTCTACGTCCTACGACAATTATTCCGTGCTTATTGTTGAGTTTGAGGACGGCACCAATATGGACACTGCCACAATCAACGTGCGCTCGGCGCTGGACGCAATCAAGGACAGCTGGGACGATTCCGTGGGAAGTCCCTATATGCTCAAAATCAACCCGAATATCCTGCCCGTGGCGATGACCGCGGTGGATTATGAGGGCAAGGACAGGCTGGCGATTTCCGACTTTGTCGAGAACGAAATTCTCGGCAAGATTGAGGGAATTGACGGCGTAGCTTCGGTGTCTACTACCGGAGTTTTAAAAGAAAAAGAAAATATCGTTCTCTCTCAGAAAAAGCTCGACGAGCTCAACAAAAAGATCAACGCCGCGCTCGACGACCAGTTTGCCGAGGCTGAGGATAAGCTGAGCGACGCAAAAAGCGAGCTCGAAGGGAATATCTCCGCTGCCGAGGACGGAGCCGCGGTGATTGACAGCTCGCTTTCAGAGCTTGAAAATCAGCAGGGAGAGGTTGCCAAAAAGCTTGCCGACGCCAAAAAGCAGGCGGACAACGGACAGGTTCAAATTCTCGACGCTAAGATGAAGCTGCTCGACCAAAAGACGGCGCTGACCGTTACCAAGCAGCAGCTTGAGCAAAACTATCAAATGCTCCTTAAGCTTAAGCAGACCTTTGACAGCCTTATGGACCGAACAGCTTGACAATCCCGATTTGACCGACGAGCAGAGAGCGGAGCTCAACAAACGCATTGAAGGTCTCAAAGCCGCGCTTAAGCCCTACGGCATTGATATCGAGCACATTGATGAAAGCGTTAAGCAAATCGAGACGGCTTTGGCTCAGGTCAACGCTTCAATCGAAAAGCTCAGAAAAACTCTGTCGGATATGGACGCCGAGCTCGATAAGCTCGACGAGACCATTAAGGCAATCCCGGGGCAAATCGCGCAGATTGACAAGGGAATAGAGCAGATTGACAATGCCGTTTCGGGACTTGACGACAAGAGCGTTTCGGTGAACGACGCGCTCGCGCTTATCTCGGAACAGCAGTCAAACGCCGAGTTCAAGATGTCGTCGGCTAACGCGGCGCTGCTTGCAAAGCAGAGCGAGGTCAACCTCGCCTCAACACAGCTCGAATCCGCCAAGGCGGAGCTCGAAAAGTCCGCCGACACAATCAAGGACGAAAAGGACAAGGCAAAGAGCAAGGCAGACGCCAATTCTCTTGTCACTCTCGACAGCGTTTCGAATATCCTTAAGGCGCAGAGCTTCTCTATGCCTGCAGGCTACGTCTCCGACGACAAGGACAACCGCTTTATGGTGCGCGTCGGTGACGAGGTAAAGGACGAAAAGGAGCTTTCAACCCTTGCGCTTTTCGAC
>ONPH01000202.1:808-3100 GCA_900319655.1 uncultured Eubacteriales bacterium | reverse complement strand
CCGTCAAGCCCTGCCGAACGCGCGAGCTCACCCTGGATATGCCTTGTCGCGAGCACCTTAAGCGCGGTTTTTGGTCCTAAGGCGTCCGGAGTAATCTCCTCATTTCCAAGACCTACCACGAGTATAAGTCCGTTCACAGGAATAAGCCTTCGGATTTCCCTGCCGATTGCCGCAAGGCGCTTGTCGGTTGATGTAAAATTATCCGTCAGCGACGGCAGAGCGACAGTGATATACGTTCCTATATCCTTGCCGAGCGTCTGCTTTGCCTTCTCCGTCTTTACCGTCAGGCGAGAAATTGAAAGTCCGCTTTCGCTGTAGGTTTTGTAGTCAATTCCCTTTACGCTGCCGCCTGCAAGCTCACGCGCTTCTACCGCGAGGTCGGTTCTCAGGTACATTTTCTCAGTCCTTAATAGTTTTCTAAATCTATTCTTTACTGCTTACAAATTATTATTCTTTACATTCGCTAAATTGTTTGATATAATATCAATAATTATACAGGTAATACTATTGAGGTACTATGATGAGATATAAAAAACTGTTAAGCTCGATAATCTCCGTAACCGCCGTATGCGCGGTTTTGGTCTCGGCGTTAAGCTTCTCTGCTTCTGCCGCGGAAATTGATGAGGAAGAATTAATCTCCGCTCCGCAGGCAGTTTTGGACAGCGTATCAGAGGGAAATACAGAAAGCTCAAGCCTTCCCTCAACGTACAGTTCGGTCGATTTGGGCTATGTTTCTTCCATTAAAGAGCAGCTTTACAACGACTGCTGGGTTTACGGCGCACTCGGAACGCTTGAATCCACGCTGTTAAAAAACGACCTATACATAGGCGATATGTCGGTCAATCACGCCAACATCTGGGGCTCGACACGCAGCAGCGGAAAGGGCTGGGTGAGACGTACAGGCGAAGCAGGCAGAGCAAAAATAATGCTCGGATATTTAACCTCATGGCAAGGAGCGGTTTTGGATAGCAAGCTGCCCGGCCTGGAATTAACCGATTTTACTCCTGACGAATTGCCGACAGGTTTGGCGGATTTCGGCGTTACTTCAATAAAATATCTTTACCGCGAGGATGCAGACTCAATCAAGCAGGCAATTATGGAGAGCGGCGGTATCAGCACATACTATTCGAATTCCGTAAACTGCTTTAATTACGACACTAATTCGTTCTATATGTCCCCCGACTACGCCGACTCTTATATGGGACACGCGATTGAGATTGTCGGCTGGGACGATAATTACTCGGCAGAGAATTTTAAGGAAACTCCCTCGGAAAACGGCGCATGGCTTGTCAAGAACAGTTGGGGCGATGATTGGGGCATCAACGGATTTTTCTGGATTTCCTACGAGGACAGGGATTTGTTCCATCCCACAAAGTACACCCCGTCATATCAGATTAAGTCGATTGATAAAATCACCGAAGATACCAAGCTTTTGCAAAACGAAATTTACGGCGCGACATATGAGTTTAATTACATTAAAGGCGACGAGCTGACCGCGTTCGAAAGCTTTGATTTTGACAGCGATTATAATGTGCTTGACAAGGTGGTTTTTGAGACTACAAGCCAAGGCGCTGACTACAAAATTTACTACGTTCCCGACAAAGACGGCGTACCCGACAGCGACGAAAGCAACTGGACTGAGCTTTACAGCTCAACGGTTGAATACGCAGGATATATTTGCGCTGACTTTGATGATTTTGAAATTCCCGATTCGTCAGGTAATGTGGCTATTAGAATTTCTGCACTTCCCGGCGCTGAAAGCGCAAGCCTCGGCGTTTGCGAATGGCTTACCTCGGGCGGAAAATTCACTTTTAAGTATCAAACCGAAAAAGACCTAAGCTACGTTATGGACAACGGCAAAATCTACGATACCAAGGACTGGTACTCCGAGATTGGCGACGACAATATGGGCGGAACTTTTTCGATTAAAGCGATTACCAAAAAGTCTGCTCCCAAGCCCGGCGATGTTGACCTCAACGGCATTGTCGATATCAACGACGCAACCCTGCTCCAAAAGCACATAGCTCTGATTGTAAAACTTGAAGATAAAGCATTATCGGTTTCCGATATGAATGGTGACGGTTATATCACAATCTCCGACGTTACCCTTATCCAGCAAATGATAGCTGAAATTTAAAAAGTGCAGGTGGGCACTCTCGCCCGCCTTTGGAAAATGTGACCGTACGGAAAATATCTGTAACGGCGGGATTAAAATGCAGCAGTATCATATAAAGTAAAAACAGGCTCTCCGAAACTAACGGAGAGCCATTTTTTTATGATATTAAACATATT
>ONPH01000202.1:0-759 GCA_900319655.1 uncultured Eubacteriales bacterium | reverse complement strand
CTTCTCAAATATGTTGTAACGCATTTTCATCGTAATTCATCCTAAATATAAATTTAACAATACTATAATATATTAGATTAATAGATTTGTAAATAAAAATAAACAGTTTTATGCTCGCCACATAGGACGTGATGTTACGAGAACTCAGCCTACTCCCCGTCCGCTAAAAACAGTCCACAGGACTGTTTTTTTAACGGTATCCGTTTGAAAAATGGTCGCTCAGCGTCGCGCCTAAAGGCACTTCCTCGAGCTCCCTGTTTCTGCGCTTCCTCGTTCTCCCTACATCCGCCCCCGGCGGCGGTCGAACTCGTCACCTTCGAGCCCGGTTGGATACTGAGTTAGCCAAACAAAAAGCAGACTGTTTTCTGCTCGCCACACAGGGCGTGTTGTCGCGAGAACTCAGCCTACTCCCCGTCCGCTAAAAACAGTCCACAGGACTGTTTTTTTAACGCGGACCTTCGAGCCCAGTTGGATACTGAGGGAACAAAATAATAGGAACAGCATTTGCTGTTCCTATTATTTGTGGCTCCCCCAACTGGGCTCGAACCAGTGACATCATGATTAACAGTCATGCGCTCTCCTTACTGTCACACTCAACACCCGAGTGTGTTATCCAAGTGATTGTTGGACAAGTTTGTGAGCACTAATTCATTTCGCTACTATAATGTAAACTGAACAATCCCAATCATCCGATAAACAGTGCAAAAATCATCGAAATATGGTATAATAAATGCAAGGAAAACGGCTGAAAAGCCGCAA
>ONPH01000205.1 GCA_900319655.1 uncultured Eubacteriales bacterium | reverse complement strand
GTTGCCGAGAACGTCGTATGTCCACCACACGGAAATGTTCTCCGGTGTGAGCTTGTCGCGGTTCGCAAAGGCGAAAACAATCAGTCCCGCAACAAGAGCGATAACCACGCCGATTATTATTTTTTTGACAGCCGCGGGAGATAAGTCGGTTTTTTCCTGCTCGTAATCTTCGAGCGGGACGTCCTCGTAGCTTATAACCTTGCGGTCTTTATTTACCTTTTTTTCAGAGTAGCGTCCTTTTTTTCTCTTGAACATTTTAAACTCCAATCAAAAAACACAATCAATAATTTACTTTATTTAAATACAGTCCGCACGCTTGGGCGGTAGGCCCTGCATAGCTCCTGTCCTTTTTTTCAATAATAGAATGGATTTCATCGGGCTTGATTTTTCCCTGCTGAACTCTTAGAAGCGTTCCGACCATTATGCGCACCATATTGTACAGAAAGCCGTCCGCTTCTACCTTCATAGTCACCATTTCACCGTCGCGCGTTACGGAAAAATGCTTTACCGTGCGCGTCATATCTCCGGGCTCGCGGCTGTCCTGAGTACAAAACGATGTAAAATCGTGACTACCGAGGTACGCCTGCGCGGCGCTGTTGAGTAAATTTTCGTCGATTTTATAGCGGTAGTGCAGAGCGTAGCCGTCCAAAAACGGATTTCTGACCTCGCTGTTCCAAATTTTGTAGATATATTCCTTGCTTTTGCAGCTGTACCTCGCGTGAAAGCTGTCGTCAACCTCTACACAGTCCATTACTGCTATAGAGAGAGGAAGCCAGCGGTTGAGCGCCGCTTTGAGCCTTTGCGCGGGAATCGGATGGGCGGTTTTTACGCTGAGGCAGTACATATTTGCGTGAACGCCGCTGTCGGTACGGCTGCAGCCCTTTAGGTCAAATTCACTGCCGATTATTTTTGAAAGCGCTTTCTGAAAAGCCTCCTGGACGGTGTAGGCGTTCTGCTGGATTTGCCAGCCGTGAAAGCATTTGCCGTCGTATGAAATTGTTATCAGGAGGTTTCTCAGATTACGTTCGTTGTCAATATGTTGCATACAATTACTCCGCCGATTACTAAGCCCATGGCGATGAATGAAACAACGTCAATGGCTGAAAAATGCAGGGATTTCATCCTTGTTCTGCCTGCTCCGCCGCGGTAGCAGCGACATTCCATGGCAGTCGCGATATCATACGCGCGCCTGAACGCAGACACAAACAACGGTACGAGAATCGGGATAAGCGCCTTGACGCGCTTGAACAGGTTGCCGGACTCCATATCCGCTCCCCTCGCCTTTTGCGCCGACATAAGCTTGTCGGTTTCCTCGAGCAAGGTAGGCACAAACCTGAGCGCAAGCGACATCATCATTGAGATTTCGTGAACCGGAAAATGAATTACGCCGAGCGGCTTCATCAGCCTTTCTATCGCGTCGGTAAGCTCTGTGGGCGAGGTTGTGAAGGTCAGGCAGGAGCTTGCCAAAATCAGGCAGATTATCCTTGACGTTACAAAAATTGCCCTGTGAATTCCGTTCCACGTGATTTTTATTATTCCCCACTGCCAGATTACATCTCCCGTTCCGTAGAACAGGTTGAAAATCGAGGTGATTATTACGATGAAGATTATCACCTTAAGGCTTTTGAAGTAGAATTTGAAGGGGATTTTGCTGAGTATTAAAAACAGTGCGGTAAATGCCGCAGTTACTGCGAGAGAGCAGTAGTTGAAGGTGCAGAAAATTATCGCGACAAAGGCGATGAAGGTCAGGATTTTTCCCCTCGGGTCGAGCCTGTGGATTATGCTGTTTCCCGGGAAATACTGACCGAAGGCTACGTCTCTTACCATATTTTACCCTCCTTTTTCAGGAGAGCCGAAAGCGCCTCAAGCGCTTCGTCCACGGTTAGTATTCCGTCGGGAATATCGTAGCCGCGCTGTTTTAGGCTCTGCATTATTCTGGTTATCTGGGGGACTTTTAAGCCGCATTTTTCGAGCTCGTCACCGTGGGCGAACACCTCTTTTGTCGTGTCAAACATAACAAGCTTTGAGCTGTTCATCACGATTACCCTGTCGGCAACGCGAGCGATGTCCTCCATACTGTGGGACACGAGCAGTACCGTGTTGCCCATCTCTTTATGGTAGCGGACAATCTGGCTGAGCAGAATTTCACGTCCCATCGGATCAAGTCCTGCCGTTGGCTCATCGAGAATGAGGATTTCGGGCTGCATAGCGATTACACCTGCGATTGCCGCACGGCGCTTTTCTCCGCC
>ONPH01000206.1 GCA_900319655.1 uncultured Eubacteriales bacterium | reverse complement strand
GAGGTCAATCGGCGTCGAGCCCCTCGGAAGGCTCATAACGTCGCCCTTCGGGGTGAAAACATAAACGTCGTTTTCCGCAAAGTCGTTGCGGATGTTTCGCGCAATATCCGTTGCGTCCTCTTCCTCGAGCTGGTCGAGAATCATACTCTTGAGCTTTTCGATATTCTCGCTGACGCTCTTGCCCGCCTTGCTGTTTGAGCCCATTCCGAGCTTGTACTTCCAGTGAGCCGCGATTCCGTATTCGGCGGTGTAGTGCATATCCCAGGTGCGGATTTGAACCTCAAACGGAATTGCGTTTTTGTCGAGCACGGTGGTGTGCAGGCTCTGGTACATATTCGGCTTGGGCATTGAAATATAGTCCTTAAAGCGGTTCGGGATTGGCTTGAATACGTCGTGCACAACGCCGAGAACATTGTAGCAGTCGGGCACAGTGTCAACAATTACCCTGACTGCGAACACGTCAAAAATCTGGTCGATATTCTGGTTTCGCATAAAGGTCTTGCGGTAAATGCTGTTGATGCTCTTGACCCTGCCGCTGATATAGACGTTCTTAATCGTGTCCTTTGTGCGGTCGAGAATTTGGGATTTTATGTCCTCGATAAATCTCTCGCGCTCGCCTTCCTTAAGCATAATCGCCTGCTCAATTTCCTCGTAGCCGATGGGATCGAGGTACTGCAAAGAACGATCCTCGAGCTCCTCCTTGATGGTTTTGATACCGAGGCGGTGAGCAATCGGCGCGAAAACCTGCATATTTTCTACGGATTTGTCCCTGCGCTTTTGCTCGGGCATAACGTCCATTGTGCGCATATTGTGGAGCCTGTCGGCAAGCTTGATGATGATTACGCGGATGTCGTCCGCCATAGCAATCAGCATTTTGCGGATGTTCTCCGCCTGCTGTTCCTCTTTGGTGGAGTACGGGATTTTTGAAATCTTTGTTACGCCGTCGCACAGCTTTGCAACGTCGGCGCCGAACATTTTTGTAATTTCGGGCAGAGATACATCGGTGTCCTCGACTACGTCGTGGAGCAGAGCGGCACAGATTGAGTCCTCGTCCATTCCGAGCTCAGCTACAATACACGCAACCGAGGTCGGGTGAAGAATGTACGGAATCCCGGACACTCTGCGCTGGTCTCCGTGAGATTTTTCCGCAAATTCGTAAGCCGAGCGGATTTTTTCAGTATCATATTCGTTGTTCGAGCCCGAGATAATCTTCTCCAGCTCGGAAAAATCCTGATAATGCGCGACGTTTGAATATTTGCTCATCGTGTCACCTCTGTAAGTCCTTTGATAATTGCCGCTGATTCAAGGTTCACCTTTGCGCTGACCTGATTTACCGTAATTTTGCTGATGCTCATACCCTCGCTTATCGTGATAAGCCCGAGCTCGTTCATCGCCTCTAACGCGACGCGGATTTTGCCAAGCGAGAGCTTGTTGCCGAGCTTATAAACGAGAGTATCAAAGCTAAAGCTGTAGCCGCCGTTTGCCCTTAAAAAGCGGTATAACACCGCAAAGTCATCCCTTGACGGCAAAATGCTTTTGAGCTGCTCGCGGTCAAGCATATTTGAACGGCAGAAGCCCTCAAAAATCCGCTGACTTTTCAGCATTTCCTCTGTGTTATCTGCAGCGGCCTTAATGTCCTTTATTATTATAGATACGCTTTTGTTGCCGTTGTATTCGTTAATGTCAAGGGTAACCGCCAAGTCAACCGCGTCGCCCTTTTGGTAGGGGAACTCCTCGGTTGTAGTGAAGAAAAGCATTGCGCTGAGCGTTGAATTTCCCCTTGATACGATTAATTTAAGGTGCTTATTATTCGATAAAGGAATTATACTGTTGATTTTCATATTGTACAGCCCGAAAATGGGAGTTGGATTACCTGCTCCGAAGGGCTGCATATGGGTTAAATCCTCTGCGATGTCAAGAGAAATACCGGCAGGATTTAGCTTGCAGTCGATTTTCAGCGCGTCAAACGGCATTGAATCGACCGAATTCGCGTACTCGTTAATTCTTTTACGGAATAATTCTATATTATCCGACTTAAGCGACAGACCGACCGCCATAGGGTGTCCGCCGTAGTGAGTAAGCAAATCCGAACATTCGGCAACCGCGTCGCAAAGCGCAAAGCCCTCTACGCTTCTGCCCGAAGCCTTGGCGTTTTCGCCGTCGCGGGAAATGATAATCGCGGGCTTGCCGTAGGTTTCCTTAACGCGCGAGGCGACGATTCCGATTACGCCCTGGTGCCAATTTT
>ONPH01000207.1 GCA_900319655.1 uncultured Eubacteriales bacterium | reverse complement strand
TTACGATGATTTTGCCTTTTTGAGCAATATTTGATTTATTTACCTTAATTACCGTAACCGCGTTTTCCGTTGTTGAGTTCTCCTTTGTAACATTGAATTTTACGGGTGTGCTGTCGAGAACATAGCCGTAAGGAGCCTGAGCCTCCACAGCGGAGTATCCTTTGCCGTAAGGCAGTTTTTCGGGGGTAATAAGATAACCCTCGGAATTAGTATAAAAGGTATCTATAGTTACTCTCTTTGGATATGTAACATACATCTTTATCAGCTTACCGTCAGGATCATAAAGCTTAAAGCCCGCGTTTTCGTAAGGAATAACCTTCTTGGTTTCGCTGTCAAGCTTCACAATCTTAATGAAAGATTCAAAATTGCGGTTATTGATTATGTAATTGTAGGTCTTTTCGTTTTCGGCGATATATACGTCAAAATCGGCGACTAAATCTCTGCCGTCCCAGCTCTTTGTCTGATGTACGGTATAGGTTCCGTAAGGCAGGAGCTTAGTCTGAGCGTAACCGTTTTCATCGCAAACGAGCTTGTCCTTTTCGGTGTCTTTAGCTTTGGAATAGCTGCCCGCGCTTTTTAGATAAACCTCAAATTTCGCGCCCTTTTCAGGGGTTTCAATCTGAGTTTCGCCGTTGTCGGTATGCTTTACGATAGAAATTTTGCCTTTGATAACCTGCTCGGTTACACTCAGGGAAGTAGTATTGTGTTCAATAGTATATGTTTTCGGATCAGCTCCTACGGAATAAACTGTGCTGTTCAGCAGATATCCCTCGGATGCTTCGATTTCCTTTACAGTCCAATCCGTATCGCATACATATTCTTTAGTTGTAAACTGTCCTTTGTCATCAGTAACATATTTATCAATCAGCTTGTCTGCCTTATATATTCCGTAGGTAGCACCTGCGAGAGAAGCGTCGCCCTGAGCAGAGGTTTTCTCCGCGTCCTTCTTTGTGACTGTTAGCTTAAACTTTTTCAGAACATTCTCAAAGCTCTTGTTCGTCGCCTTGTTCCATTCAATAGCCGCCGTTTGTGATTTCGGGACAACGTACCTGACAGCCGTATCGACTTCCTCAAGGGTATAGTTCGTACTTCCGCTGACTAATATATTTTTGAATTCGGCTACACCTTTGCTGTCGGTGGTTGCGTACTCGTCAACCTTCGCTCCCGATAGAGATTTGCCGTAAAGGTGGAATTTTACTCCTGATACGAGATTATCCTCGGAAGTCTTAACTACCTTTAAGCTGCCGCGTTTGAGAACATTGCTGAATTTAACGGTGGCGGTCTTGCCGCTTTCGACTTTTACGGTCTGCGATTTCTGCGTTTCATATCTGTCGGCAGTTGTTTCTGTGACCGTGTATGTGCCAGGCGTTAAATCTTCAAGCAGAAACTCGCCGTTCTCATCCGTCTTGACTGTCTTTTTATAATTACCGTCGCCTGTTACCTTGAAAGATATTCCGCTAACCTTGCCGTCCTCGGAAGTTTTTATGAGCTTTAGATTACCCGCGCTGCTCTCAACGGCAAAATACGCCGTAGGAGGATTTGAAGCGGGTTTAACGCCTGTTACAACGTCCTGTAAGCTCGTATCTCCGCAGGCAACAAGAGTGTCGCTGACATTCGGCATATCTCTGTCAGCGCTGAAAACGACGGGAGATTTAATAGCTTTACTTGATGTGATAGTTATTTTGTTACCTGAAACGGAAACAGAAACGCCGTCTGTCTTTTTGAAATCAAACTCCGAAAGCACTTTATTGGTATCGGTAATGGTTAAAGTGTAGTTTCCGCTTTTGTACTTCAAATCGTAGACATTGTTTTTTGCTTTGGCGTTGGTATCAAAAGCAAAGCTCGGTATTTTTTCGTAGTTCTTGAAGGCTTTGGCTATCTTGTTGTAGTCGTTCTTTACACCCGGATTTTTATCGCCCGAACAAATACCGTTAAAGTATTTCGCGCTTGAACGCTTATACTCGCCGCTGGTAGCTCGACATCCTGTCGCGAATTCCCATACAAACATCTGCGTAGCTATCCATTGCTGTCCGTCCGTTCCTGTCAGACCTGCTTTGTTTTTTGACTTTCCGAAAAGAAGAGCGAGGTTAATAGCCTTGCGTTGCGCGTCAGACATACCTTTCCACGCCGCAGAAGCGTCCTCTGTCAATGTGTTTCCCGACTTCAGCGTGTGTCCGGGCTGAATACAGTACGCGTCCTTTCCGTCAGCCTTGATTCTGCACAGTTCTTCGCCGAC
>ONPH01000210.1 GCA_900319655.1 uncultured Eubacteriales bacterium | reverse complement strand
AGTTTACGGTTTTTAGCATCTCGGTAAACGAACCGCGGTTGTCGCAGTTCATTTTAAGCGCGAATTTGAACTTTTCGGCAGGGAGATACGACAGATATAGGCTGTAGAGCTTTTTGGCAAAGCTGCCTTTCGGAATATCGGGCATAACAAGCGTTTCGGGCTGAGATTTAAAACTATTAAGCAGGTCCACAATCTCACCGAGCGTTACTTTATATGTCAGCGGAACATAGCAGTATCTGCCGTTATTATTCTCTACAGGAATTAAGCCATCATAGTCGCAGTGCTTTTCCTTACCCTCGAGCAAATCAAACATACCCTCAACCAAGTCGTCGATATAGAGCAGCTCAACCTCGGCGTTTCGGTCGTTCACGGTATAAGGTAGGTCGTTTGCGACAGCGTTGCAGAAGGTGGAAACGGCTGAATTGTAGTTCGGGCGGCTGTGCCCCATCAAGTTCGGGAAGCGGTAAACCGCAACCTTTGCACCTGTTTCCTCGCCGTACTTAAATAGCAATTCCTCGCCTGCAAGCTTGCTTTTGCCGTAGTCGCTTTGACCGTATCTGCCGATTAAAGTCGCCTGAATTGAGCTTGAAAGCATAACTGTGGCTTTGCTATTATTCTTTTTAAGAAGATTAAGCAAGGTTTCGCCAAAGCCGAAATTGCCCTGCATAAACTCGTCGTTTGTTTTTGGGCGGTTAATTCCTGCAAGGTTAAAGACAAAATCAGCCTTTTGACAGAATTCATTTAATTCTTCTAAGGAATTATCTATGTCATATTCATATATTTCTTTTATAGAAATTTCAGGACGTGTGCGGTTCTTTCCGTCGCGAATATTTTTAAGGTTTGCGCACAAGGCTTGACCTACCATTCCCTTCGCGCCTGTAACAAGTATATCTCGTCAACATAATCGGGAACAGGAATTCCGAGGTCGCCGTTTTTATTCATCTCGACCGCGGTATCAACCGCCTGAAGCAGGCTTTTTTCGTCGATACCTGCAAGGATAAAGTCAGCCTTGTCGAGTGCCTCGGGACGTTCGGTGGAGGTTCTTATACAAATTGCAGGAAACGGCTTGCCGATTGAGGTGAAAAAGCTGCTTTCCTCGGGCAGTGTTCCGCTGTCCGACACAACCGCAAAGGCGTTCATCTGCAAACAGTTGTAGTCGTGAAAGCCGAGCGGCTCGTGCTGAATAACACGGCTGTCGAGCTTAAAACCGCTCTGCTCCAAGCGCTTTTTTGAGCGCGGATGGCAGGAGTAGAGAATGGGCATATCGTACTTTTCCGCCATTTTATTGATTGCGGTAAAGAGTGAAGTAAAGTTTTGCTCCGTGTCAATATTCTCCTCGCGGTGAGCCGAGAGCAGGATATATTTTCCTTTTTCAAGTCCGAGCTTTTGGTGAATATTTGAAGCTTCAATCTGCTCGAGATTGTTGCGCAGAACCTCTGCCATAGGCGAGCCGGTAACATAGGTTCTCTCCTTGGGAAGTCCCGTATCGGCAAGGTAGCGCCTTGCGTGCTCGGAGTACGCCATATTGACGTCGGAGATAATATCCACAATTCTGCGGTTGGTCTCCTCGGGCAGGCACTCGTCCTTGCAGCGGTTGCCGGCTTCCATATGAAAAATCGGAATGTGCAGACGCTTTGCGCCGATTACGCTCAGGCAGGAGTTTGTATCGCCTAAAACCAGAACCGCGTCAGGTTTGATTTCAGCCATAAGCTGATATGACTTAGCGATGATATTTCCCATTGTCTCGCCCAAATCAGCGCCGACAGCGTTGAGATATACATCGGGATTGTCAAGCTGTAAATCCTTAAAGAACACGCCGTTCAGGTTGTAATCGTAGTTCTGTCCGGTGTGGGCAAGGATTGTGTCGAAGTACCTTCTCGCCTTGTTAATCACCGCCGCAAGACGGATAATCTCGGGACGTGTGCCGACGATAATCAAAAGCTTTAGCTTACCGTTATTTTTGAAATTTGCACCAAAATTTTCCATAGCTATTCCTTATCTATTTAATTCATCGTTTACGTAGTCTGTGGTTAAAATTTTCTTAACCGTGTCCTCAACGTCGAGCAGATTGGTGTTGTGGCTGGTATAGGACTCGTCCGCCTCGGTGTCGACAACGCCCTTTACCACAAATTTATCGTAGTTCAAATCTCTGCTGTCGGCGGCAACACGGTAATAATTTCCCATATCCTCGGAGCGGAGCTTTTCTTCCCTTGTCATGAGGGTTTCGTAGAGCTTTTCGCCGTGACGTGTACCGATAATTTTTGTTCCGGTATCTCCGAAAAGCTGCTGAACCGCCTTTGCGAGAACGCCGATTGTTGAAGCGTCAGCCTTTTGAATGAACAAATCTCCGGGGTTCGCATTCTCAAAAGCGAACTTTACAAGGTCAACCGCCTCGTCAAGGTTCATCAAAAATCTCGTCATTTCGAGATTGGTAATCGTAATAGGATTTCCCGACTTAATCTGGTCGATAAACAGAGGGATAACCGAGCCGCGGCTGCACATTACGTTGCCGTAGCGAGTACACGAAATTACCGTGCCGCCTCTTTCCGCGGCAACTCTGGCATTAGCAGTTACAACGTGCTCCATAAGCGCCTTTGAAATTCCCATAGCGTTAATCGGATACGCCGCCTTGTCGGTGGAAAGGCAGACAACGCGCTTTACTCCGCAGTCGATAGCCGCGTGGAGCATATTGTCGGTTCCCTCGACATTAGTGCGGACAGCCTCCATCGGGAAGAACTCGCACGACGGCACTTGTTTTAACGCCGCGGCGTGAAAAACATAGTCAACGCCCCACATCGCGTCCTTAATTGACTGTGGATTGCGCACGTCACCGATATGAAATTTTACTTTATTAGCGTAATCGGGAAAACGCGCCTGCAAGTCGTGGCGCATATCGTCCTGCTTTTTTTCATCGCGCGAAAAAATGCGGATTTCACCGATATCGGTTGTTAAAAAATGCTTAAGCACGGTGTTGCCGAATGAACCCGTACCGCCTGTAATCATTAATGTGGCACCGCTGAATGATGACATAGTGCTAACCCTCTTTACAGATATTTTTTAATGTAAATGTCCATCTTTA
>ONPH01000212.1 GCA_900319655.1 uncultured Eubacteriales bacterium | reverse complement strand
GGGCGAAAAACTCCAAAAACGTCAGCGTTTTCGGCTTTTTAAGCCTGTGCAGAAGCGTCTTTGAGCAGACCTCACACCTCCCGAAAAACGTGATTGACGACGGCACGCGCAGCGTGATTATGAGCCTTGCGCTTGAACAGCTCAGCGGCAAGCTCACGCTTTTGAGCGAGGACAAAAACAAGGGCATTTCCGATTTGATGATTGCAACGCTGAAGGAGTGCAAAAAGTCGTATGTCTCCACCGATATGCTCCGCGCCGCGGCGGATAATATCGACGACGAAACCGTGAAAACCAAGCTTAACGAGGCTGCTCTGATTTTCGACAGCTTTGACGCGATTGTGTCGCAGAGCTATATCGACCCTCTCGACGACCTCGACAGGGTGCATAATATTCTTTTAGAGAATAATAATATTTTTAACGGCTATACGCTCTTTGTGGATTCGTTCAGCGGCTTCACCGCCCAGCAGCTAAGGCTTATAAGGCTTTTGATGGGCAGGTGTAATGAAACCTGCATCGCCCTTACCCTCGATCCCGAACAGACAGGGGAGGAGGAAGTTTTCGCGACCTGCAACGAGACCTACAAGCGCCTTAAAGCCATCGCAAATAAGGATTTTATTAACATCAAAGCGCCTGTAAAGCTGACCGAATGCACGCGCTTTAATAATGACGAGCTTAAAACTCTCGAGGCGTTTGCCTTCCGCAACCGCAAGCCCGAAGCGCCATATCCCGAAACGCCCGAAAATGTCAGCATTTATCAGGCTTCCGACGCTTACGACGAGTGCGAGTACATAGCAAGGCAGATTAAGCACCTGATTATTGACAAGGGTTATTTTTACTCCGATATCTCGGTAATCTGCCATGAAACCGACAACTACAACGGAATTTTGGACGTGATTTTCGAGAAATACGACATTCCGTATTTTATGGATTCGCGCAAGGACGCGGACATTAAGCCCGTAATCAGGTTCGTAAATTCCGTGTTCAGGATTATCCTCGATAACTTCGAGCGCGAGGATATTTTATCCCTGCTGAAAACACGCTTGACCGCCAATTCTTCCGACGAGATAAACGACTTTGAAGGCTACGCTTACATCTGGAATATTAACAACTCAGGCTTTAAAAACGAGTTTACGCAAAATCCCTCGGGCTTTTCCGAAAAATTTTCCAAGGCAGACGAAAAAGCCCTTAAATCCGCGGAAAAAGTGCGCCGTTCGGTTGTTGAACCGCTCCTTAAATTCAAGAATGACATCAAGGACAAAACAGGAAAAGAGATTTCAACTCTGCTTTACCGCCTGCTCGAGGATATGGGCGTTCCCGACGCGCTTCGACGGCTCTACGACGAGTTTACAGCGCTTAACGAGGACGATTACGCCGCGGAGCAAATCCGTGTTTGGGAGCTTTTGATGGACGCTCTCGACAAAACCGTTGCCGTAATCGGGGATAATATCCTATCGGCAAAGCGCTATTATGAGCTTTTATCAAAGCAAATCCGCTCCATAGATTTTGCCGAAATTCCGCGCAAGCTCGACTGCGTAACCGTCACAACCGCCCAGCGCGTGAGGATTTCATCCCACAAGGCGGCGTTTGTAATCGGCTGTAACGACGGCGTTTTTCCTGCCGCGCCCAAGAGCACGGGGCTGTTTTCGAGCTACGAGCAAAAGCTTTTAACGCTAAACGACCTCAACTTTGTCGAGGACTTTTCGAGCGCCTCGAACCTCGAAACCTATATGGCGTACTGCTGTATCACCTCGGTGTCGGACAAGCTTTTTATTACTTATCCCACACTCAACTTGAAGGGCGAAAAGTTCAAGCCCTCTCAGATAATCGACGAGACCGCCGAGGCTCTGCCCAAAATCGTCGTGCTCAATAAAACCGCCTTTGAAAGCGATAAATCCGAGCATATGCTGGCGCTTAAACCCGCGTTTGAGGAGTACGCGCGTTCACTTTTCGGCGGAAACGATATTACCGCTCTCGGCAAATTCTTCGATAATAATCCCGAATATCAGCCAAAGGCGGGGGCTGTGCGCCGCGCCGTTCAAAAGTCTCCGTTCAGGATTGAAGATAAACAAAACGCCGAAAAGCTCTTCGGTGAAAATCTGCACATCTCAGCCTCTCAGCTCGAAAAGTTCAGCAATTGTCC
>ONPH01000217.1 GCA_900319655.1 uncultured Eubacteriales bacterium | reverse complement strand
GAAGAAGTCGCCTTCCTTAACAATACCGTCAGACGGCACGCCGTGCGGAAGCGAGGTCTTTTTACCGGTGATTGTTATTAAGTCAAACGACTTGCACTCAGCACCGTAAATGTTCATCAAATAATCAAGCCGTGCGGAAATTTCCTTTTCGGTAACTCCGGGCTTAACGTAGTTTAATACTTCAAGGTACGCCTTTTCGGCAATATTTTGAGCCTTTTGTATTTTTTCTATCTCCGAGCTGTCCTTGATTATTCGTATGTCGGCAATATGCTTGCACAGCTTTTGGTCTGCAAAGCAGTCGATATTATGCTGAGCTAGGAACTTTTTGAAAAACTCAAAGCGAGAAACCGTAATACTGTCGGCTTCAAAGGTTACGCTGTTTATCCCCTCTTTAGTGAGAATGTCAAGCAAATCCTGCGACAGCTTGCTGTACATAACAACCTTACAGCCGCTTGACTTTTTCTCAGCCGCCTCGGCGTAACGGAAATCGACAATAAGGTAACTGTTTTCGCCTGTTACAAGCAAATAACCCTCGCTGTGGAAAAATCCCGAAAAGTAGCCGATATTAACTTCATTTGTAATAAGCAGGGCTTCATCTTTATTTTTTATAAAGCCCTTTAGTTTTTCAAGCCTTGTCACGTGTAAGCTCCTTTAACGCATCAATTGCCAAAAAGTAGCTGAGCTTGCCGAAGCCAGCAATCTGTCCAACGCAGACAGGGGCAATTACCGACTTATGCCTGAACTCCTCACGCGCGTGGATATTCGACATATGCACCTCAACATAAGGGATATTTACGCAGGCAATAGCGTCGCGCAGAGCGTAGCTGTAGTGAGTGAGCGCACCTGCGTTAATTGCTACGCCGTCATATTCTCCCAAGGTTGAATGGATTTTGTCAATCAAATCGCCCTCGTGGTTTGACTGGAACACATCGCAGTCAAAGCCCTTGTCCTTTGCATACTCCTTGATTTGAGCTTCAATGCTCTCGGCTGTCTCGGCGCCGTAAACGCCCTTTTCACGAACGCCTACCATATTGAGGTTAGGACCGAGCATAACAAGAATTTTTTTCATAATATACACCCCTGATATTTAAGCAAAATCAAAAGCGGACAGCATACACTGTCCGCATATTGGTTACCTGTATTTGCGTTTGCGAGCTGCTTCAGATTTTTTCTTACGCTTTACAGAGGGCTTTTCATAAGCTTCTCTCTTGCGAACCTCAGCAATAACGCCAGCTCTGGCACACTGCTTTTTGAATCTTCTCAAAGCGCTTTCAAGAGATTCATTCTCTTTTAATCTAATTTCTGCCATCTATCTTCCCTCCCATCTGCCATATGGCATGGGTACTTTGCATAATTTGCATTAGCTATTATACAATATGTTGCTAAAAAAGTCAATAGAAATGTAGAATTTTAGAAAAATTTTTGATATTAAATCATTTTATGGCTTTACAACAATATTTACGAGCTTTTTGGGAACGACAATTTCTTTAATAATGTTCATTCCGTCGGTAGCCGCCTGAACCTTTTCGTCAGCCTTAGCGAATGTGAGCAACTCGTCCTTTGAAGCGTCAACGGGCACATTGAGCTTTGCCTTGATTTTGCCGTTAACCTGAACTACAATCTCAACGGTATCGTCCACGCACTTGCTCTCGTCATACTCAGGCCACTTTGCTTCCGCAAGGATTCCGTCGCCTAACTTGCAAGCTTCGTAAACTTCCTCGGTAACGTGAGGCGCAAACGGATTGAGCAGGATTGAGAAAATTCTCAGCTCCTCTTTGTTGATTGACTTAATGTTTGAAATATCGTTGATAAGCGCCATAAGAGCGGCGATTGCGGTGTTGAACTTGATATTCTCGATATCCTCGCCGACCTTCTTGATTGTCTTGTGGAACGCACTTTCAAGCTCGGGACGGATTTTGTCGCCGTCAATAAGATTGTTCTGCAAATTCCAGTAACGCTCAATAAAGCGGCGGCAGCCTCTTATGCTTGCCTGGCTCCACGG
>ONPH01000219.1 GCA_900319655.1 uncultured Eubacteriales bacterium | reverse complement strand
GACGGTGGAGGCTTTAAATATTTTAAATCGGAGCGGAGCGACCCTCAATTATCCATTATCCATTTTCCATTATCAATTATCTTAAGCTTCCGATACCTGAATATCAATCTGTGCGGAGATGCCTGTGTAGAGCTTAACCTCCGCCTTGTATGTACCAAACTCCTTGATGTCGCGCTCCAAAACAACCTTGCGCTTGTCAACGGAGATGTTGTACTGCTTTTTGATTTCCTCGGCAACCTGCTTTGCGGTGATACTTCCGAAAAGCTTGCCGCCCTTGCCTGCCTTTGCAGTCATTTTGAAGGTCTTGCCCTCAAGCTGCTTTTTATAGGACTCAGCCTGTGCCTTTGCGGTATCGATTTTGTACTTCTTTGAGTTTTCCGCGTTTTTATATTCGTTCATTGCCTGGGCGTTAGCCTCTTTCGCGATGTTTCTGGGGAGAAGAAAATTTCTTCCGTATCCCTCGGAAACCTCTACGAGCTCGCCTTTTTTGCCGAGCGACTTAACGTCCTGTAATAAAATTACCTTCATAATTATTTTCCTTTCTTTGATTACCCTGAAAATATATAAACCATTCTGTAGGGGTCGGTCTTTGAGGTGTTGTCCAAATCGTTGATTTGGGTAACAACACCCATGCAAAGCTGATCGACCCGATGGTTAAACAAAAATATTTGGGTTTTTGCTTTCGGTACGGTCAAGACCGTACCCTACAAAAAATTCTAAACAAAGCATATAACAAAATGTAATTAAATTAAATTATTCCTCGCTGTTGTCAATTACCTCGGCTATTGCAAGCTTTAGCTGTTCAACCGCGGATTCGAGCGGAGTATTGACGAGCTGAGTTGCCGCCATTGTCTGGTGTCCGCCGCCGCCGAGCTTTTCCATAACGAGCTGAACGTTTAATCTTCCGTAGCTTCGCGCGGAAATATTGAGCTTGTTTTCGGCTTTGAACAGCACAAATGAGGCTACAATTCCCTGTAATGTGAGCATTTCGTCAGCCGCCTGAGCCGCCGCGATACGGATATCCTTAGCTTGTTTTTCCATACCGGAGATAGCGCAGCCGCGGAAAACCTCGCTGTTTACAACAAAATCGACCTTCTCGCGGTAGGTGTCGATGCTTCCTGAGAACATCTCCTTAACGGTTAGGGTGTTTGCGCCCTTGCGCCTTAGATACGCCGCAGCCTCGAAGGTTCTTACGCCTGTTTTGAGCACGAAGTTTTTGGTGTCGAGCATAATTCCCGAGAGCAGAGCGTCAGCCTGAATATAGCCGAGCGGCTTGTCGTCGAAATAGCTGATAATCTCACTGCACATTTCACTCGCGGACGACGCCGAGGGCTCTTGCACTTTTCGTAAAGCTCAGCGCTTTCGAGCGAGGTTTTGATGTGCGTGTCCACGATAATCAGCAGAGTTCTGGCGGTTACGCCCTTTATCGCTTCCGAAGGAGTGATGAACACTTCGCTTTCGAGCTTTTCGCGGGCGTAGTCAATAAGCTGACGCGCCATTGAGGTTTCCTCGTTGACGACAACCTTGCTGTACTTTTTAAAGCTCTTTTCCATTATGCACTGCAATCCGATACCTGCGCCGATACAGTCGAGGTCGGAAAAGCGGTGTCCCATTATGTAAACCTTATCGGAATCGGCAACCGCGCGGCTGATTGCGTTGGCGATTACCCTCATTCGAACCTTGCTTACCTTTTCGGTTGTTGTGGCAGTGCCGCCGAAGAACTCATAGGCGTTGTCCTTGATAATCGCAACCTGGTCTCCGCCTCTGCCGAGCGACATTTCGAGCGCCTTACGGGCGGCGATTTCGCTGTCGTGCACGGTTTTACAGCCGCGTGCCAAGCCAACGGAGATTGTCGGGATGTGACGCGCCGTGCCGATTGAGCGGATGTTTTTGAGAATCGGGAAACGCTGCGATATCATTTTATCGACATCAGTATCGCGGAAGATAATCATATAGCGGTTGTTGCTGATTTTTTTGTACATGGCGTTGTAGTCGCCTGCCCAGCCCTGAAGATTAGCCTCAACGGAAATAGCAACGGTGGAATAAAATTCCTCTGAGCTTGTTACAAAGTCGTCGGCGTTATCAAAGGTGATAAGCGCAACGCAGGGCAACGAAGCGTTGTATTCCCTGAGAACCGCCTTGTAGTAGGTGTTCTCGATAAAATGGCAGATTACGCTGTCGCCTGCCCAAAGCGCGTATACGGTGAATTCCTTGCCGTTAATCGCGACGTCCGTGCCGTCGGAATCGACAATACTGAAAACGTCCTTGCCCGAAAGGTAAGAGTTAATGCTCTCTCCCTCGGGGCTTCGGCTTCCGAGAACTCTTCTAAAACGCGAATTGCACCAGAAAATATCGCCCTTTTCGCCCACTGCGACTACGGGATATTTGTATCTGTCAAGATAATCCGCGTCAAAGCCGCTGATGTGGTTTGCGGTGTTTTTTACCATATTGCGGATATATCCGCGAAACCAAAATGAAAACGCTGCTACGAGCACTGCCGACACGGTTGCAATTCCGGACTCAATATAACACAGAGCTCTGCTGTATTGGAAGGTGAAGGTCGCCATTGCGAACATCACTACGCTGAATATTATAAACCACGGAGCAAGCGTCCAAAGTCTTCTTTTCATTAAATACCTCTTATTTGCTGATTATACCTCCTGGAGAATCGGGAGAATCATAGGAGCGCGTCGTGTTCTCTGCGCAATCAGCTTGGAAATTTCGTCTTTAATTCTGTTTTTAATTATACCCCACTCGTGGATATTCTTCTCGGCGCAATCCTCGAGAATATCAAGCGCGAGCTTTTTGACTTCGTCAAGCAGTCCCTCGCTCTCGCGCACATAAACAAATCCGCGTGATACGATGTCCGGTCCGCTGATAACGTGGCCGTCGTAAACGTCGAGAGAGGCTACTATGATAATCAGTCCGTCCTGTCCCAAATGCTTACGGTCGCGCAAAACGATGCTTCCGACGTCGCCTACGCCGAGACCATCGACAAATACCTTGCCCGCGGGTACTGACGGCGCTTCCTTCATATAATTTTCGTTTACCTCAACGGTTGTGCCGACATCGGGAATAAAGATATTTTTCTTGTCCATTCCGAGGAACTCGGCAAGCTCCGCGTGCTTGCGAAGGTGCTTTTGCTCGCCGTGCACGGGGATAAAGTACTTAGGTCTGACGAGCCTGTGGATGATTTTAAGCTCCTCCTGACAGGCGTGGCC
>ONPH01000222.1:882-2475 GCA_900319655.1 uncultured Eubacteriales bacterium | reverse complement strand
CGGCGATACTGTCATCGGCAAAAACGTCGTTATCGGCGGCAACGCCTTTATCACAAGCTCCATTCCCGAGGGCGCGAGGGTCAGCGTCAAGAGTCAGGAGCTGATGTACAACTACGACTCCAAGCATCCCGTCGAGCGCAAGGAGATAGAATTGGACGAAACATGGTTTTATATGATATAGTATAACATTATCGGAACCTCTTTTTTCTATTGACAAACGATAATAATTGCTATATAATGACCTAAGACAACACATTATTTCGGGGAGCAGTTATGGATTCAGCACTTAACCTCAGAAACAACTTCAGCTTTACATTTAGCTTTACCGTCTTTACAAGCGGTAGGGTTAATTTGCTATGCTGAAAATGTGTGAGTTACCAGAGTAAACACATAGGGTGTGGCACTTTAACCCGGTGTCACACCCTATTTATTTTTTTATTAAAGGAGAAATCACTATGATCATCGTTTTGAAACCGTCAACACCGCCTGAGCAGATCAGGCTTTTCACCGATAAGCTTTGCAGCGATTATGAAGTAAAGGTCAATCGCTGGGACGGCGTACACTCAACCGTTTTGGGCTTGATCGGCGACACGCACACGGTCGATATCGAGTATATCGACGCTCAGGATATCGTCGAGAGCGTCAAGCGCGTTCAGGAGCCCTACAAAAAGGCAAATCGCAAATTTCATCCCGAAAACACCGTTATCAAAATCAGCGACGAGGTGAGTATCGGCGACGGAAGCCTGCATATCATGGCAGGACCTTGCTCGGTCGAGAGTGAGGAGCAGATAGTCGAGATCGCGAAAAGCATCAAGGCGTCCGGAGCGACCCTGCTTCGCGGCGGAGCGTTCAAGCCGAGGACCTCTCCGTACTCCTTCCAGGGACTCAAATCCGAGGGACTTGATCTTTTGAAGATAGCCCGCAAGGAAACAGGACTTCCCATCGTCACCGAGATCATGCGCACAGAGCATATCGATATGTTTGAAAATGTCGATATCATTCAGGTGGGAGCCAGAAATATGCAGAATTTCGATTTGCTCAAGGAGCTTGGCAGGACAAAAAAGCCCGTGCTTTTGAAGCGCGGACTTTCGGCGACGATCGAGGAGTGGCTGATGAGCGCCGAGTATATCATGGCAGGCGGCAATGACAATGTTATTCTGTGTGAACGTGGCATCCGCACCTTCGAGACCTACACCCGAAACACCCTCGACGTGTCGGCGATACCAATCATAAAAGAATTGTCGCACCTTCCGATCGTAGTCGACCCAAGCCACGCCTCGGGAAAAAGCCGTCTTGTGGAGCCGCTGGCTATGGCTGCGGTCGCTGCGGGAGCCGACGGCCTGATGATAGAGGTGCACAACGACCCGCCGCACGCGCTGTCCGACGGCGCCCAGTCGCTCACACCCGAGCAGTTCAAAAATACAGCGAAAAAGATACTCGCGCTGAAGGAGGCGTTGAACTGAGTTCAGTCTCATTCTTGACCGCCGTGCACACTTTCGTCAATAAAGTTGAAAACGTGCGACCTCAATAGAATCCCTGCATATACACTCGACGAAGCGATCGCTAAGAACCGGGCTATGCTTGATCAGGTCG
>ONPH01000222.1:0-827 GCA_900319655.1 uncultured Eubacteriales bacterium | reverse complement strand
GTCGGCGAGCTTGCGTGGAATCAGCGGGAATACAAAACACTGCTGTTGATCAAAGCGCATATTGATATCGGATAGATGTAATGAATGAGCAAAAGCTATAACCGATAATGCGATATGTGCCACGACAAAGAGGAAACCGAGCGCAACGGCATGAAAATCGCAGGCGCGGCTTCGGGAACGGAATCTTGTGTTTTTTTACCAGTTTAAGCCGTTAAGAGCGGTTTTTATTCTGCAAAACAGGACAGTGACTTTTCAGCGCTGTTGATGTATAATAAATCCGGTCTTTGAAGATACATCTTTTTTCATTACGACCTAATCATTTATGAAATGAGGTAATCAAAATGAAAATCAAAACTATCATCGCGGCTTTTCTTGCCGTATCAGTCATTGCCGCCACGGGAGCTGTTATGACAGGCTGCGGCGGAAACAGCAACAAGACCGACGCTACCGCAGCCACTACCGTTGCCGCCACAACAGCCGTTGCCGCCACAACAGCCGCTGCCACCACAGCAAAGCCGCAGAGCAACGAGAGCAGTCAGACTCAGGCGGAGGTCAGCAGTCAGTCAGACAACGCAAGCGAGAGCAACAACGGTATAGGTATCAGCCGTGATGAGGCTGTCGCCAATGTAAAGAAGCAGGCGGGCACGGCTGCTCAGGTCATCAGCGTTGAAGAGGGCGTCGATCTCGACGGTCTTCCTTGCTATGTAGTAGAGGTTTCGGTTGTTACCACCGGCGAGGAAGCCAAAACTGTTACCTACTACTCGGGCTATCAGTTCTGCTACGCCGAGAACTACCGTGATGCTGACAACGACGATTCGTCCGGCAAT
>ONPH01000223.1 GCA_900319655.1 uncultured Eubacteriales bacterium | reverse complement strand
TAAACAGACCTCTGCCTGCCTTAGCCTGAAGCTTTTTGCCGCCTTTTTCACCCTTGTTGTAGCACCAGGTAAAGAACTTGCCGATATATTTTTTGTCCTTACCCCAGATAAGAACCTTTCTCGCAAAGAAGTAAATCAGCGGAACAGGGAGCATATTGCCGATTACGCAGACAACATATGCCCAGAAAAGCTGCCAGCCTTCCATACCCATACCGACCGCGACGGGGATTGCGCCTCTGAGCTCGACAATCGGAACCATTGAAATCAAGAATATAATAAGATACTTAACAAACATAGAATTCTCCTTGTAATTTTATCCTTGGATAGTATAGCAGAATTTGTCACATTTTTCAATATCGAAAACTTAAAATTTGCGACATAATATTGAAATACTTTTATACTCATTGACATTATTATATTTTGAGATACAATATAATATGGGGAGTGATGAAATGGGGTCAAGGCGTACCGGAAAAGTTTTCAGAGCCGTTGCCTTTGCGCTTACGGCGTTTATGATTGGCTTTGCGTTTGTCCACTCGTCAATGTCCGCCGCGGATTCCACAGTGGAAAGCGTGGGTGTGCTTGATATTGTCGCGCGTTTTTTCCAAAGCTTCGGCTTTCCACTCGAAATGACTGACCATATTATCAGAAAGCTTGCGCATTTTTCGGAGTTTGCGGTAATCGGCGGACTTCTCACAAGCTGCGCCTACTCCTTTGACCGCTTTAAGCCGTACAGATTTATCTTTACGGTGCTCTTTGCAGGGCTATTTACCGCGGTAATTGATGAAGCAATACAGCTGTTTTCGGACGGACGCTCAGGTCAGATTACCGACGTTCTGCTCGACTTTTCGGGAGTTGTAACGGGAACGCTGATAATGCTGTTGTTTTATAAAATTTACATAAATATACGTACAAAAAATAAGAGGGATAAAAAAGAGAATGGGACAGACTAAAGAGGTTATTAAAGAGAACAAAATGGGCACTATGCCCGTAACAAAGCTGATTTTTACAATGTCGCTGCCTGCGATTTTGTCAATGACGATTTTGGCGATGTACAACGTTGTAGACAGCATTTTTATCGGCAATTACAGTCAAAAGGGACTTACGGCGATGTCGCTTGTATATCCCCTGCAGCTCGTGCTGATTTCGGTTTCGGTCGGCACGGCGGTCGGCGTTAACTCGCTTGTATCGCGTAAGCTGGGCGAAAAGCAGTTTGAGCAGGCAAATTCCGCGGCGACTCACGGACTAATCACATGCTTTTTCTCATACGCCCTGTTTTTAATACTCGGAATTTTCGCGGTAAGGCCGTTTATGAGCTTGTTTTCAACCGACGCCGAGACCGTGCAGTACGGCGTTGATTACCTGACAATCGTGCTGTGTCTGTCGCTGTTTTCGATCATTCAGGTGATGATTGAAAAGACCTTGCAGGCTACGGGAAATATGATATACCCGATGCTGTTCCAAATGGTCGGCGCTGTGGTCAATATCATCTTTGACCCGTTGCTTATTTTCGGAGTTGGATTTTTCCCGGAGATGGGCGTTGCAGGTTCGCGGTAATCGTGCTCTTTACCAAAACGCACGAGGTCAAAATCACCTTCAAGGGCTTTAAACTCAGCGCAAACGTTCTAAAGCAGATTTACGCTGTCGGCTTCCCTTCAATTATTATGCAGTCAATCAGCGCGATTATGACGCTTGGACTTAACGCGATATTTACCGCTAACAATTCGGCTGCGTCGGTCACCGTTTTGGGCGTGTATTTCAAGCTGCAAAGCTTTGTGTTTATGCCGTGCTTTGGCCTTAACCAGGGCGTTTTGCCTGTGCTCGGCTACAACTACGGCGCGAGGAACAAAAAGAGGGTTTACTCCACTTTAAAGGTCGGTATCACCGTCGCCATGTCGATTATGGCGGCAGGCGTGCTGTTGATGTGGCTTATCCCCGACAAGCTTATTTCGCTGTTCGGCGGCGACCAAAGCCTGATGAACGCAGGCGTTCCGGCGTTCAGAATTATCAGCCTGTGCTTTATCCCTGCGGCGGTCAGCATTATTCTTATCACGCTGTTTCAGGCGACAGGCAAGGGCTTTAGAGGATTGTTTATCTCCTTTGCGCGTCAGCTTGTAGTGCTCCTTCCCGTGGCATATCTGCTGTCGGTAGTAATCGGCGTGGACGCGGTATGGTACGCCTTCCCGATTGCAGAGGCGGTAGCGCTTGTACTTGCCCGCGGGCAACAGCTCCACGATCTCCATCAGGTCCTCTCCCAGGTCGTCGATCTCGGCACGGACGATGATGTCCATGCGCGACACCGCCTGGGAGGGATTGACGGCATAGACCGCGTCGACGAGGCGCTGCAGCTCG